>JAETTS010000037.1 GCA_021769025.1 Enterocloster bolteae | reverse complement strand
GTATTCCCGGTAGAAGAAAAATGCATTTCCAGGTATTTCAGTCCTGAGAAGTTGTCCTTTACCTGGTACCGGACAGAAAATTTTTTTTCTGTTTTAAGCTGAGCCAGCACATAGTCTTTCTTCGTCATAGCCCGAAGGCGTTCCTGATCCTGGGGAACCACGCACTTGGAAATATATCGCTCCATAGCTGCCTGATAGCCGTCCTTAAAATGGGCGGCCCAATCTAGCTTCATATGTTTGCTGCTTCGATAAACCTGACATTCGCCTGTGTCCAGGTTTACCTGATAGATGCCTAAGTAGTCCACACTGAGGGCGTGGAGAACATTATAGCTTCGCTTTTGAAGTTCCCGAAACAAGTTGCGCCGCTTTAAGGATGATACAATAAAATATGCCGCTGTCTGGAGCATATTCGACGCGTACTCCAGCGACTTCACAGGGGGATTGTCCACACCGTAAAAGCCGATGATCCGTTTGCCATCATAAAGGGGAACCACCACAAGGGAATGGATGCCCTGCCGCTTCAGGTTCTCATACTGGAGGGGCTCTGACTCCCGGATATGTTCCAGATTCTCAATGATAATATGTTTGCCGATATTGAAATTCCGATACCAGCTGGCACACACCTCTGGCGGAACATTTTGAAGGTTTTCCTTTTCCGGCTCCACCCCGTCAGCCACCCACTCGTAAGTGTTGTCGTCGCAGCCAGTTTCATTTTGCTCAAAAATATAGGTTCGCTCCCCGTTCAGCGCTTTTCCCAGATGCTCCAACAACACATCCAGTGAATCATCCGGAGTTTCCTCCAGCAGGGAAGCACGAAGGCCTTCATTGATGACAGCCTCCAAATTCTGAACACTTTGAATATCATTGTGTTGCTGGCTGGCCTTGGCAGCCCAAACGCCTTCTCCGGATCGTCCAAACAATCCATCTGAATACCCCATATACCCATCCTCCCTATTGACCATGTTCTGGACAAAGCAGCCGCAGATCCAGTATAGAAAGATTCCCTGCGGGAAAGCTTTGCTTTGGAATATTGGTAATTGTTCCGCTTCGTTCCTGCAGCTTTGCTGCAAGGTTCAGAAAAATCGTTGTCATAATACCATATACCCCCAATCACGTCAATAAATAAGTAACATTTTGCAAGGTTTTTGGAAGGTTATGGGGTAAAAAATAATTTGACATACCGAATCCGGTGTGCTAGAATAATTCCAGTTTGAGCGAGAGGGGTGAAAGGATGAGAAAATAGTTTACTTTTGTTTGCATGAAATCAGTTGACAGTGTGATAGCTGGCCGTGGCGGAAAAGGATGCGGTGGCTGTGGTTGTAATGCTGTCTTATCATGTTGCCAAAAGTAGATTATGTTCTCATAACCTCTCTTTTTGTGTGTCTGAAAGAACGGCTGGCTTCTGGTATTCTGGAGAATATGGTTATGGTATGTAATGGAACTGTTTGGCGACGGACGGTTCCTGTTTTTATTCAGGAATCAGAAGGGAGGAATTGCTTTATGTCACAAATCCGTGTAAATAATTTGACTTTTTGTTATGAGGGAAGCTTTGACAATATATTTGAGGACATCTCATTTTCCATTGATACCAATTGGAAGCTGGGTTTTATCGGGCGGAACGGAAAGGGGAAGACGACATTTTTGAATCTCCTGCTGGGAAACTATGAATATGAGGGCAGTATCCATGCCTCTGTAGTGTTTGATTATTTCCCGTATCCAATTATGGAGAGGCAGAGGAGCCTGCCGGCAGCGGAATTTCTGGAGGAATGGAAGGCAGGGTGTGAACTGTGGAGAGTGCTGTGTGAATTGGAGGAGTTAAGGCAGGATGCAGAGGTCCTGTACAGGCCGTTTCAGACTTTGAGTCCCGGTGAGAGGACAAAGATTATGCTGGCGGTTCTGTTCTCAGGGGAGAATGATTTTCTTCTGATTGACGAGCCTACCAATCATCTGGATCAGGAGTCCAGGGAGAATGTGAAGCAGTACCTGGCATCAAAAAAAGGGTTTATTCTTGTCTCCCATGACAGGGAGCTTCTGGATGCCTGCATCGACCATGTGCTGGTGTTAAACCGGCAGAGTATAGAGGTGCAGAGCGGGAATTTTTCCAGCTGGTGGGAGAATAAAAGCCGGAAGGATCAGTTTGCGGTGGGAGAGAATGAGAAGCATATAAAGGAAATCGTGAAATTGAGAAAATCGGTTGCCAGAACCGGGCAGTGGGCGGATAAGAGTGAGCAGACCAAGATCGGATTCTACCGAAAGGCGGCTGTCAACGAGCATGAACGGGCCGTGGGGATGCGGGCGTATATCGGTTCAAAGACCAAGAAGATGCAGAGCCGGGTAAAGCAGATGGAAAAGCGGATCAACCGGGAGATTGAGGAGAAGGTAGGGCTTTTAGTGGATCTGGTGCAGCCGGTGGACTTAAAGATTATGCCTATGGAGCATTATAAAAAGGTGTTGGTGAAAGTAGAGGACTATTCTGTACGGTATGAGGGCGCAAAAGAGCCGGTGTTTTCCGGGGTCACATTTTCCGTGGAGAAAGGAGAGCGGGTGGTTCTCCATGGAGAAAACGGGTGTGGGAAATCTACGCTTTTGAAAATGATTTTGAAAAAGACCGGGGGGTGGACAGAAGGTGGGCCGGGATGGAAAGATAGCGGGATGGAAATGGGGGGAACAAAGGCAGACGAAACAGAAGCAATGGAAGTAAAAGTGGGGGAAACGGGAGTCTGTGAAACAGGAGTCTGCCAGACGGCTTCCGGCCTGGTGGTTTCCTACGTAAGCCAGGACACTTCCACGCTGAAAGGAGGAATCTCCCGGTTCTGTATGGAGAGAGGGCTGGATGAAAGCCTGTTCTGTGCCATACTGCGGCAGCTTGACATGGATCGGATACAGTTTGCAAAGAACATGGAGGAGTATTCGGAGGGGCAGAAAAAGAAGATCCTTCTGGCGGCAAGCCTTATGACACCCGCCCATCTGTATGTGTGGGATGAACCTCTTAATTATATTGATGTTTTTTCACGGATGCAGATTGAAAAACTGCTGGCGGAGTATCAGCCCACCATGTTGTTTGTGGAGCATGATGCCAGATTCCGGGAGAAGGTGGCAACCAGGGTGGTGGAGCTGTAGCGGCTTTACCACCTTATCTTATTGAGAAAAAGTATTAATTATTCATATTGACAAAAACAGGAAGTTAGAATATACTAACATATGGTTAGTGATGAATAACTGATAAAAAACGCCATAATTTAAGGGAAGGAGTGAAGAATGATGCCACTGTCAATGGTAAATACAGGGCAACCCAGTACAGTGAGGAAGGTTGGCGGAAGGGAAGAGACCAGAAGGTTTCTGGAGAATTTGGGATTTGTAAACGGAGCCATGGTAACCATCGTGTCTGCTGCCAACGGGAATATGATTATCAATGTGAAAGACTCCAGGGTTGCCATAGGAAAAGAGTTGGCAAATAAGATTCTGGTAGGATAAAGGGCGCGCAGCGACGCGTGCCAATTCATATTATTATATCAGGGAGGAGAAGTCATGAAATCATTAAAGGAAATACCTTGTGGCCAGACTGTAAAGGTAGTGAAACTGACAGGTGAAGGACCGGTGAAAAGAAGGATCATGGACATGGGGATTACAAAGGGCGTGGATGTATTTGTTAGAAAAGTTGCACCTCTTGGAGACCCGGTGGAGATCACAGTGAGAGGATATGAGCTGTCAGTTCGCAAGGCGGATGCTGATATGATTCAGGTAGAGTAAAGCATACGTTTATTTTTTGAACGGTGGTTAGTGTAAACTAATTATTGAAATGGGTTATGAGACAATGATTCAGTATAAAAAATGGAAATAAAAAATCAAAATGGTACTGTCAGTAAAGAGGAAAGATAACTGAAAACATGCTGGCAAGGAGGAGAACAATGGCACTTACAATCGCATTAGCAGGGAATCCCAACAGTGGCAAGACCACGCTGTTTAACGCTCTTACTGGATCCAATCAGTTTGTGGGGAATTGGCCGGGGGTGACGGTGGAGAAGAAGGAAGGGAAACTAAAAGGGAGAAAGGATGTTGTGATCGCAGACCTTCCTGGCATCTATTCCCTGTCTCCGTATACATTGGAAGAAGTAGTGGCAAGAAACTTCTTGATAAATGAAAAGCCGGATGCTATTTTAAATATTGTAGATGGTACGAATCTGGAGAGAAACCTGTATCTTTCCACACAGCTTATGGAACTGGGGATTCCAGTGGTTATGGCCGTGAACATGATGGATCTTGTAAGAAAAAACGGAGACCAGATTTATGTGGATATGCTTTCGCAGAAATTAGGTTGCCAGGTGGTGGAGATTTCCGCGTTAAAGGGTGACGGGATTCAGAAGGCAGCAGACATAGCCGTGGACTTGGCCAAGGGAGGGAAATCTACAGCTCCTGTCCATATTTTTGGGGATCAGGTAGAAGCGGTTTTGGACTCTATTGAAGATAAATTAAGGGGTCAGGTGCCGGAGGAGCAGAGGCGGTTCTTCGCCATCAAGCTGCTGGAGAAAGATTCCAAGATCGGAGAGCAGTTAAACATGGTTCCTGATGTATCCCGGGAAATTGCCGATATAGAAAAAGAGATGGACGACGACACGGAGAGCATTATCACCAACGAGCGTTACGTCTACATATCTTCAATCATTGGAACGTGTTATAAGAAGAAGCAGGCAGGAGGGAAGCAGACGGTCTCAGATCGAATTGACAGGTGGGTTACCAACCGTATCCTGGCTCTGCCTATCTTTGGGGTAGTTATGTGGCTGGTATATTATGTTTCTGTCACTACAGTGGGAACCTTTGTGACAGACTGGACCAATGATGTGCTGTTTGGGGAAATCATTCCTCCAGCAGTGGAAGGGGTTCTGACAGCTTTAAATTGTGCCGACTGGCTTCAGGGGCTGATTCTGGACGGAATCGTGGCTGGTGTGGGAGCGGTTCTGGGATTTGTGCCTCAAATGTTGGTGCTGTTTCTTTTCCTGGCGTTTCTGGAAGGATGCGGATATATGGCAAGGGTGGCATTTATCATGGATCGCATTTTCCGAAAATTCGGCCTGTCCGGCAAGTCCTTTATTCCTATGCTCATCGGAACCGGGTGTGGAGTTCCCGGGGTTATGGCTTCCCGTACCATTGAGAATGACCGTGACCGGAAGATGACGATCATGACCACCACCTTTATTCCCTGTGGTGCCAAGCTGCCTATTATTGCCCTGATTGCGGGAGCGATTTTCGGCGGAGCCTCCTGGGTAGCACCCAGCGCTTACTTTGTGGGAATTGCTGCTATTATTTGTTCTGGTATTATTCTGAAGAAGACGAAAATGTTCTCCGGGGAACCGGCTCCCTTTGTCATGGAACTTCCGGCATACCATATGCCTACCACAGGAAGCGTGGTACGCAGTGTGTGGGAGAGAGGATGGTCCTTTATCAAGAAGGCGGGAACGATTATTCTTCTCTCTACGATTCTGGTGTGGTTTACCTCTTACTTCGGATGGGTGGACGGACACTTTCAGATGCTTGAGGCTATGGAATTGGATCACAGCATTTTGGCGGGAATCGGAAATGCATTTGCATGGATATTCCGCCCTCTTGGATGGGGCGACTGGAGATCTGTCGTGGCGGCTATCACAGGCCTGGTTGCCAAAGAAAATGTGGTGGGAACCCTGGGGATTCTGTTTGGTATGGAAGAAGTGGCGGAAGACGGCTTGGAAATCTGGGGAAGCCTGGCAGCTTGTATGGGTGCTTTGGCAGGGTATTCATTCCTGGTATTTAACCTTTTATGCGCTCCATGCTTTGCGGCTATGGGTGCCATCAAACGTGAGATGAACAATACCAGGTGGTTCTTATTTGCAATCGGTTATCAATGTCTGCTGGCATACGTTGTGTCTCTGAGTATTTACCAGATTGGCAGCCTGATTGTATATGGAAAGTTTGGGATTTTAACAGTGATTGCATTTGTTTTGGCGGCTGGATTTTTGTATCTGCTGTTCAGACCATACAGGGAAAGGGATACACTTAACATCCATGTAGGAAGCAGGGCCAGGGCTAAGTGACAAAAAGGGACGAAGTATTTTGACGGCAGCTTGCCAGTGCCGGCAGGGCATTACAGGCAGCAGGCATGGTGGCACATAGGGAGGTTTAAGGATGGGAACAATTATCGTATTGGCAGTGTTGATATTACTTGTGGGGTTGGCTGTGAGAAGTATGATCCGGGATAAGAAAAACGGAAAGTCTCTTCAATGTGGCTGCAGTTGTGAGCATTGCGGTGGCTGCTGCGGCAGCAAGATAGAGAAGACGGCCGGGAAGGCGGGTACACATGTCGATGCAGGATAAAAGGCCTGTAAGCTTTCCCGGGGCTGCTTCAATTAGAAATTGCTGCATTTTGAGAAGAATCACATCCGCGACTGTAATAGGCGGCAAGCATTTCAAGGGCCATAAACTTTCCAAAGCGCCGAGGTCTGCTGACACAAATATATTTTTCCTTGGTACTCAGAAGACTGTTGGTACAGGCGATCAGCCCGGTCTTGTCTACATAGATGCTGGAACGGATGGCTTCCTCAAAGCCTCTGTTACCCGGATTCAGATAAAATTCCATGGAATACCTCCCCTTTGCTCCTGTCTGCCACTCTGTTTATTTTAACATATTACATTGGAGTAGATAAGAAAGAAAAAACGATGCAACTATTGACATTACAACAAAGCTGTGATATAAATATTGATGTATCAATGAATGTTACAACAGAAAGTAAGAAGGGAATTAATATGGCAAATTATAACAAGGTAAATGTGGCATCCGATGCAAGAACAGAGCTTCATGACCTGCTATCTCTGACAGGAGCGGAGGTGAGCCTGAATAATCTTCCGGCAGGAACAGGCGTTCCCTTTGTCCATGCACATAAGAATAATGAAGAGATTTACGGGATTCTTGCTGGGAAGGGGAAGGCTGTGATAGATGGAGAGACAATTGCACTTGCGGCCGGAGATTGGATTCGTGTTTCTCCGGCGGCTAGGCGTCAGTTTTTTGCATCGGAAGATGCGGCAATCAGCTTTGTCTGCATCCAGGTGAAAGAGAATTCTCTTGGGGCATATACAAAGGAGGATGCCATCGTATAAGGCAATACTCATTGCTCGTCGTCAGCCTTGTCCAGTGCGGAGACAAACAGATATTTTCTCACAAGGAACAGGATGGCGATTGCTATGATTCCGACTAGTTCAAAATAGATAGGCATGTGTTCAATAATCATCTCCCGGGCCACGGAAAACAGGAGCACTTCAACGATAGAATCCAGGTCGTGGCGGCACAACATTTTCAAAAGCTCAATTCCAATGATTAAGTCGAACATCTTTTTCAAGAATTGGTTGAACTCTCCGTTTTCCACCAGCAGCTTCAGATCCACTGGTACCTGGGCAAACATGATGATAAGGGCGATGATTACAATGAGCGCGACAAGAAGTTCCAGCAGCATGGCTGTGTTGAAGATAAAACTCTGCACATGGCGGGAACTATTATTTCCGGGGTGCTTCATGAAAAGTCCTCCTTTCTATAAATAGGGGGGGTGGGCCGTTGTGAACCGCCTAGAGAGAGAAGCCTATTGTATTCTCCTGGGCACGTTTGCTTTACATGAAGCTCCAGGCTGTGTTATCTCTGGCGGCCAAACATTAACGAACTGACATTAATAGTGTACCATAAGAGCGGTATTCTTTCCAGGGTTCGTTTGAAAGTCATTGACAAACATCATTGACAAAGTACTGAAAACAGCCCTGGGGCTTTGCAGCCCCTTGGGAATGGGGATACAAAACCACAGGGCTGCTTCTTTTTTGGTGCAGCATATGAGGCGGCAGGTTTATTAATTTACAAATTGTCAGATTCCGCAGATTTGCAGGTAAACCTATGGTCCTTCTGTCGTTCAGAACCATTTATGCTCTCTTATATTCCAAGTCGTTCGGGAAAATCGATGACCTATAATATAAGTCCAAACATGTTTCTTGTCACCATTGCGTGTTTTCTGCCGCTTGCTGGAAAGAGAATAGAAATCTCTCCAACTGAATCTGATAAAGCTGGGCGCCAGCTTGATTGCCAGACTGTTTTTGCATGGCGATATAGTCGCTGTAGTACGACTCATAGTCTGTTTGGGAGTCGGTGCCGAAAACTCCTATGGATGACCACAATGCCACAGGGCTTGCGTCATTTTTGCCATTGATTTTAGACAGGTGGGCATTCAACGCTATCATTTCCCCTGGGGTTGCGTCATGGGGATTCACATCATTTAGATGAATGATGGTTTCATAGGATCTTCCGCCCGAATCTGTCCCCCAGATGACGGCAATCGGATCATCTTTGGTTGAACTTTCATGATATCTTGCGTTTACTGTGCCGCCATTTCCTCCTACAGAAGCTAGCATATCTTTGGACCAGTGAAGCGTTCCCTTTTTCCCACCTGATGTCTCAAAACGCAGCGTCATGTTATCAGAAGGAATGGAAGACAGCGCGTCCAGGGCTGTGTTTTTCTTCTCCTGAGCAGCACCGGAAGAGCGTTCTGCCGCCGAGGAGTTTGGGGAGGCATATCTTAAAGGTCGGCCGTTTCCTGGTACCGCCAGGTTTATGGTTCCTAACATGTTTCATACTCCTTTCTTGTATCTCATCTGTCATATTCCTTATGGGTCATGTTTCTTTGTAAATCTGAAAACCTGTTTTTACACCACCTGCCGCCTTGCTGTCGGCAGGATTTTCATTGGCCGACGGAATTATTATACATCGGCCTGGGATTTTTGAAAATGGATTTTGGGAAAAATTTTGGGCTGAAGTGAAAGAACTTTGGATTCTGTGAAATAATATGCCGGCTCAATCGCTTACAGTTCAATGATTTAGCGGCAATTTAGTGGCAAGATTTAGCGGCATGCCCAAGTGGCATATTGACTTTACAGGAAGTTTGTGACAAAATAAAGGATTAGAAAGAAGGGAAAATATTATGACAAAGATTGATATTATCTCCGGCTTTTTGGGGGCTGGAAAAACTACATTTATTAAGAAACTTTTGGAGGAGGCGATCGCCGGGGAGCAGGTGGTGCTGATTGAGAATGAGTTTGGTGAGATCGGTATCGACGGAGGGTTTTTAAAGGATTCCGGAATCGAGATCCGCGAGATGAATTCCGGATGCATCTGCTGTTCTCTGGTGGGAGATTTCGGAAAGTCCCTGGAGGAAGTGCTGACAAAGTACAAACCAGACAGGGTAATCATCGAGCCGTCAGGGGTTGGAAAGCTGTCTGATGTGATGAAGGCGGTGCGGGACGTGGCCGCGACGGTGGATGTGACGCTGAACAGTGCGGTAACTGTTGTGGATGCTTCCAAATGTAAGATGTATATGAAGAATTTTGGAGAGTTTTTCAACAATCAGGTGGAGAATGCAGGGACGATTGTGCTCAGCAGAACCGATGTCACGGATGAGGCAAAAGTACAAAAGGCGGTGGAAATGCTGAGACAACATAATGAGACCGCTTCCATTGTGACAACTCCGTGCAATCAGTTAAGTGGAACCCAGCTTCTGGAGATTATCGAGAAGCCGGATACTATGGCGGCAGATCTGATGAAAGAGGTGGAGGAGAGCCGGAAACATGGACAGGAACATCACCACCACGACGGTAAGGAAGAATGTGGCTGTGGCCACGACCATGAGCATCATCACTACCACGACGGTGAGGAAGAATGTGGCTGTGGCCACGATCATGAGCATCATCATCACCACGACGGTGAAGAAGAATGCGGCCACGACCATGAACATCATCACCACCATGACGGGGAAGAATGCAGCTGCGGCTGCCATGACCATGAGCATCACCATCACCACGCAGACGAGGTCTTCAGCAGCTGGGGTATGGAAAATGCGGCGGGATGCAACCGTGGGAAGTTGGAAGAGATTTTGGATGAACTGGCCAATGGCAACGCATACGGCGACGTTCTACGGGCTAAAGGGATGATACCCAGCGAGACTCCTGGAACATGGTATTATTTTGACTTGGTTCCGGATGAGTTTGAGATCCGGGAAGGAGAGCCGGATTATACAGGAAAAGTATGCGTCATCGGCGCAAGGCTGAGAGAAGATGCGTTAAATAAAGCATTTGGCAGGAGTTGATAGAGATGGGACCAATGATTGAGGATGATGTGATGCCGTTGTTTCTCATCAACGGATTTCTGGAGGCAGGGAAGACCCAGTTCCTTCAGTTTACCATGGAACAGGAATATTTTCAGGCAGAAGGAAAAACCCTTCTGATTGTGTGTGAAGAAGGAGACACAGAATATGACGTTGATCTTCTGAACCGAACCAGGACATCCGTGGTCTACATGGATAGCTTAGAAGAGTTAACCCCGGCCCGCCTGGAAGAACTGGAACTTCTGTATAATCCAGAGAGAGTGCTGATGGAGTGGAACGGCATGTGGAATCAGGATGAGTTGAAGCTTCCCAAAGACTGGACAGTCTACCAGCAGGTGACCATCATTGACGGCTCTACCTTTGATCTGTATGTGAAGAATATGAAACCTCTTCTGGGAGCCATGGTGCGAAATTCGGAACTGATTATCTGCAATCGCTGTGACGATGTGGAAGATCTGGAGGGATATCGCCGTACACTGTTGGCCATGAACAATCAGGCAGAAATCGTCTTTGAAGACGAAGAGGGAGAGATCACGGAGATATCAGAGTCTGACCTTCCCTATGATATGTCCGCTGATGTGATAGAGATCAAGCCGGAGGCTTACGGCATCTGGTATATTGACTGCATGGATAAACCGGATCGTTACAGGGGGAAGGTTGTGGAGTTTACCGGCATGGTGTTGAAATCAAAGAACTTTCCGAAAAACTATTTTGTGCCAGGGCGGATGGCCATGACCTGCTGTGAGGCGGATATGACGTTTCTTGGGTATGTATGCAAGGCCAGGGAGGCAAGGCTTTTGGAGACCAAGCAGTGGGTGAAGGTTCGCGCCAGAATCGAATACGAGGAGTGGCAGGATTACGGTGGCGTAGGGCCGATACTGTATGCAGAGGCAGTGGAGAAGACGGAACCGATTAAAGAGGTTGTGCAGTTTTAATAGTGAAAAGGTCAGATGCCCTGGATGCCATGGAGTGAATGGACCAGGGCATCTGATTGTTGATGGCTGTACAAAGGGTATCTCTTGAAGGAGGTACGCCTTATTTAAGGTGTGTTGGTCAAAAATGGGTGAAATGGCCACAAAAAACACCAAAATTCTGCCTGAAAATCAAAAATTCCGCTGGATTTTTTCATGTTAATGCTTTAGAATGGTATCTTAGAAATGTGTAAATATTCAGATACGCTCCAGATATGCTTAAAAGGGCCGTTCAGTATGCCGGAATGTAACAGGCAAGGCACAAAAAAGGACTGTCATGGGGAAAAATGGTTACATAAAAAGGAGAATTTCATAATGGAAGCTGTGTTCGATAAATCTTACTTACTGGCCGTGATGGAGAAAATGATCAATACTCCCAGCCCGGTCAGTTATTATGAGGAAGTGAATCCGCTGTTGGAGGAACTTGCCGGGGAGTTAGGGTATCCGGTAGAGTTTGACAGGAAACGGACCGGATACATTAAGGTGAAAGGGAAGGATGAGACAAAGACCATCTGTGTAGGTGCTCATCTGGATACCCTTGGCCTGATGGTTCGTAAAATCGATAAGGATGGAAAAATCCGTGTCAGGAATCTGGGCGGAATCAATTACAACAACATCGAAGGGGAGACGGCAGTGATCCATACCCGGGATGGAAGGACATATACAGGACTTGTTTTGTGCCAGTCCCATTCGGTTCATGTATTTGACGATGCCAAGACCCTTACCAGGGATGAGAAGACCATGATCCTTATTCTGGATGAGGATGTTCACTCTGAGAAGGAAGTGAAAGATCTGGGAATCCAGCACGGGGATATTATCTCCCTGGAGCCTCATTTCACAGTGACGGAAAGCGGATATATTAAGTCCCGGTTTATTGATGACAAGGCATGTGTAGCATGTGCTCTGGCTGTCCTTAAATATATGAGGGAACAGAACCTGGTTCCTTCCTGCAACGTATGGTTTGCCTTTCCCCACTATGAGGAGATCGGACACGGCGGTTCCTATGTGCCAGAGGAGATAAGTGAGTACATTGCCCTGGATATCGGCGTTCTGGGTCCGGATCATGCAGGAAGTGAGAAGAAGGTGTCCATCTGCGTAAAAGACAACTTCTCCCCGTATGACAGGGAACTGACAGACCGGCTGATCACATGCGCGAAGGAAGCAGACATTGATTTTGTGGAGGATGTATTCTACCGTTACGGCACAGACGCCAACGCAGCAGTTCGTGCAGGAGGGAATATCCAGGCAGCCGCTTTCGGCATGGGCACCTTTTCCTCCCATGGAATGGAACGAACCCACATCCAGGCAGTCATGGATACGGCAAAGCTGTTAGCTGCTTTTATCTTATGAT
>JAETTS010000898.1 GCA_021769025.1 Enterocloster bolteae | reverse complement strand
ATCGGTTTTCTGTCACAGATCGGCTATGTGGTGGCATACGGACTGGCAGGTGTATTGGCGGATGGGATTGGAGAACGGTTTCGGCTTGGTGTTGGGCGGGGTGCTGCCGCGGTGATCATGGCATCAGGGGTGCTGCTTGGGATTCTGGCGCTGGTTCTTTATCCCATAAAAGTAGTGCGTGAATTGGAGAATGGAAGGCTGGAAGCAGATGAAGGGAGTGCATCATGAAAAGAAGGATCCTGTGGACTGATCTCAAAAGTAACCGTCTGCTGGCCGTCACAACATGGATTTTTATGGCAATCAGTGCATTTATGTTTGCTCTGACCTGCTTTCTGTTTGTCAGCCTTTTAGGGTCTGTGGATACGTTGATGGAAAAAGCACAGACCCCGGATTTCCTCCAGATGCATACCGGGGAGATCAGAGAAGCAGAACTTGCCCGGTTTGCCCGGGAGAACGGGCAGGTATGCGATTATCAGACCCTGCATTTTCTGAATTTTGAGAACAGTTCTATTATCCTGAACGGTCATTCCCTTGTAGACAGCTCGCAGGACAATGGTGTTTGTTTACAAAGCAGGAATTTTGATTATCTTCTGGATCTGGAGACTGAAATCATTAAAGATTCTGATGATGAAAGTTATGTACCGGTCTGCTATCGGCGGGAGTATGATCTTGCTGTTGGGGAAAAGGTGCAGATCGGTGAAAACTCTTTCGTTCTTGCCGGATTCCTCAGAGATTCCCAGATGAATTCCATGATGGCGTCCTCCAAGCGCTTTCTTGTGAGTGAGTCGGGGTATGAAAAGCTGAAAGCTGTAGGAAGTGAAGAATACCTGATCGAATTTCTGCTGCAGGAAGGGACAGATGTCAGCACATTTGCCACGGAATACACAGATAAAGGGCTGCCTTCCAACGGACCTGTGATCACAAAACCATTGATGCGCATGATGAATGCACTTTCCGATGGGCTGATGATCCTGGTGATCCTTCTGGTAAGTATTGTGCTGCTATTGATTTCTATGCTTTGTATTCGATTTACGCTGCTGACACAGTTAGAGGCAGACCGAAGAGAAATCGGAATGCTGAAAGCAATGGGA
>JAETTS010000897.1 GCA_021769025.1 Enterocloster bolteae | reverse complement strand
TTACCATCCTAGGACCCGGGTCTTGGGGAACTGCTTTAGCCCAGGTCCTAGATGACAATGGCCATGAGGTCCGTCTCTGGGGCAATGACCCCCAACAGGTTGAGGAAATCAACACACTCCACCAAAACACCCGCTACTTCAAGGATATCTCGTTAGCACCAAGCATCCAAGCTTATGCCAACTTGGACCAGGCCCTAGCAGGCGCCCAAGCTGTACTCTTTGTCGTCCCAACCAAGGTCACACGCCTGGTTGCCCAACAAGTAGCAGCCAATCTAGACCACCCAGTCACAGTCCTGCACGCCTCCAAAGGTTTAGAGCCTGGCAGCCATAAGCGCTTGTCTACAATCTTAGAAGAGGAAATCCCTGTTGAGCTTCGCTCAGAAATCGTCGTTGTCTCCGGTCCTAGTCATGCGGAAGAAGCTATTGTCCGAGACATCACACTGATTACGGCCGCGTCCAAAGATTTAGAAGCTGCACGCTACGCCCAGGAACTCTTTAGCAACTCCTACTTCCGCCTCTACACCAACACCGATGTTATTGGTGTTGAAACAGCCGGTGCCCTCAAAAATATCATCGCAGTCGGAGCCGGTGTCCTAGCTGGTCTGGGATACGGTGATAACGCTAAAGCTGCCATCATTACCCGCGGATTAGCCGAAATTACCCGTTTAGGAGTTGAAATGGGGGCAGACCCCTTAACCTATAGTGGTTTATCGGGTGTTGGAGACCTGATTGTTACCGGAACCTCCAAACATTCCCGCAACTGGCGGGCAGGCTATGCCCTTGGTCAAGGCCAGGATTTGGAATCTATTGAAACCTCCATGGGCATGGTCATAGAAGGCCTATCCACAACCAAAGTAGCCTATGAATTGGCTCAAGAACTTGGGGTTTATATGCCTATCACCCAAGGAATTTACCAAGTCATTTATGAAAAGCGTCCAATCAAAGAGGCCATCCATGAAATGATGACCAATGAATTTAAAGAAGAAAACGAATGGAGTTAACTATGAACAAGAAAGTTAGAAAAGCCGTTATCCCTGCAGCCGGTCTCGGAACCCGCTTCCTGCCAGCTACCAAGGCCCTTGCAAAAGAGA
>JAETTS010000036.1 GCA_021769025.1 Enterocloster bolteae | reverse complement strand
TAAAGGTGCTGTCCGGAGGCGAAAAGGTGCGGTGTATGTTGTCTAAGCTGATGATATCCGGTGCCAATGTGCTGATGTTGGACGAGCCCACAGATCACTTGGACATGGAAGCCATCACGGCCCTCAATAATGGCTTGATGAAATTCTCTGGAGTTCTCATTTTCTCCTCACGGGATCATCAGATTGTGCAGACTACGGCTAACCGGATCATGGAGATTGTAGGCGGCCAACTGATCGATAAGATTACCACCTACGATGAATATCTGGCCAACGACGAGATGGCCCGTAAGAGACAAGTCTTTACAGTGGTGAACACAGAAGAAGAGGACACAGTGGAGGAGAACTAGATCATAAAATCTTGCCGGAATCAACAAAAATCGTCCTAGGTGAAATCCTTGAAATCAAGTATAATAAAATGACTGGGGTTGATTTTTTAGAAGACCATCTTAGGAGGAGGTATTGTATGAAAACGTTGGCGGAGTTTGCCAGAAAGAACGAGTATCTGGTATGTGTTGATTCAGATGGATGCGCTATGGACACCATGGATATCAAGCACATCAATTGCTTTGGTCCCTGTATGATTGATGAGTGGGGGCTGGAGCAGTGGCGGGAGACGATTTTGAACCGGTGGAATGACATTAATCTGTATTCCATGACAAGAGGCATCAATCGCTTTCTGGCTCTGGCTATGACGCTCGAAGAGGTTGACAGGGATTATTGCAAGATTGACGGAATTCAGGAATTCAGTGCCTGGACCCAGAAGGCGGACGAACTGTCCAATGGTTCTGTAGGCCGTCAGGCAGAGACAACGGGACAGGAGATCTTCAAGAAAGCCCTGGCCTGGTCCGTGGCGGTAAATCAATCAATCAATCAGCTGCCAGAAGAGAAAAAGGTTCCTTTCGAAGGGGTGAAGGAAGGACTAAAGGCAGCTCACGAGAAGGCGGATGTTGCCATCGTTTCTTCGGCAAATCTGGAAGCAGTATTGGAAGAGTGGCAGAAGCACGGACTTATGGACAGCGTGGATGTATGCCTCACTCAGAATGTAGGAAGCAAAGCACTGTGCATCAGCAAGATGCTGGAGCACGGGTTTTCCAGGAATCATGTTCTGATGGTAGGAGATGCGCCGGGAGATTTGGGCGCTGCAGAGAAGAACGGGGTTCTCTATTATCCTATTCTGGTGAGAAGGGAGAAGGAGTCCTGGGAGCGTTTTGTGACTGAGGCCCTTCCCAGATTCTTGGACGGAACCTATGAGGGAGAATACCAGGAGCAGCAGAAGGCAGCCTTTAAAGAAAACTTATCGTAACAAGGATGTATGTAGAAAGGGGTACATTGAATCATGTTAGATCTGAAGAAAAAACCATATAATCTGTCGGATGAGCAGATTCAGTGGGTGGAAGACACCATTGCTTCCATGACCATTGAGGAGAAGATAGGGCAATTGTTCGTAAACATGGTGACAGACCGTTCTCCCCAGGCGTTAAAAGAAGTGGTGGACACCTACCATCCCGGGGCAATCCGTTACCAGAATGCACCGGCAGAGGTGCTGTATGAGCAGAACCGGGTTCTGCAGGAATCCACGAAGATTCCGCTTCTGATTGCTTCCAATTGTGAACAGGGAGGCAACGGAGGCGTAGGCGGCGGTACGCCGTTAGCATGTGGGGCAGCCATCGCAGCTACAGGAAGCGAGGAAGTGGCCTATGAGGCATCAAAGATCAGTGCGGCGGAAGGCTGTGCTGTAGGCTGCAACTGGAACTTTGCACCCATTGTGGACTTGACGTATAATTGGAGAAATACCATTGTCCAGCTGAGAGCATTTAACGATAGCCCAGATGACGTCATCCGCTTTGCAAAAGCATTTTTCAAGGGAACCAGGACTCAGAACATGGCTACTTGCATGAAGCATTTCCCAGGAGACGGTACAGAGGAGAATGACCAGCACTTGATCATGGGAATCAATGAGATGTCATGTGAAGAGTGGGATAAGACTTTTGGAAAAGTATACAGGGAACTGATTGATGATGGCGTTATGACTGTTATGGCAGGCCACATCGCTCTTCCGGCTTACTCCAGGAAGCTAAGGCCGGGCATCAAAGACGAGGAGATCCGCCCCGCTACCCTGGCTCCGGAATTGATTACAGATTTATTGAAAGGCCAGTTAGGCTTCAACGGACTGGTTGTGACAGACGCTTCCCATATGATTGGCATGTTTGGCGCTACCGTTCCCAGGAAAGAGCAGGTGCCGGGAGCCATCGCTGCCGGATGTGATATGTATCTGTTCTTCAATGACAGAGAAGAAGATTTTGGATATATGATGGAAGGTTATCGCAACGGTACCATTACGGAAGAACGTTTAAGCGATGCCCTTCATCGGATTTTGGGCGTGAAAGCGGCGTTAAACCTCCACGTTCTCCAAAAAGAAGGAAAGCTTATGCCTTCCAAGGAGAATTTGTCCATTATCAGCTGCCCAGAGCACCGTCAGGCAGCGGCGAAGCTGGCGGATCAGTTTGTTACGCTGGTAAAGGATAGGGAGCATTACCTTCCCATGACACCGGAGAGATACAAACGCCTGAAGCTGATCTATATCGGCGGGGAAGGCCATGTAGTTGCCGGCCAGTTGTTAAAAGGCGACGATGAGATTGTAAAGGCAGACATTATCCGTCAGCTGACAGAAGCAGGCTTTGAGGTGGATGCCGAAGATATGACTGCCAAGGGTAAGATAGAGGAGTTTAAGAGGCGTTATGACGCGGTATTCCTGGTATTGAATGTGTCAGGATTTGCTCAGTACAACACCATGCGTGTGAAGTGGGATCTGCCTACAAAGCAGCCCTGGTATATGAGCGAAGTTCCTACTATTGTTTTGTCAGCATCATTCCCCAATATGTTGATCGACGTACCTATGGCAAGATGCTATGCCAATTCTTATATGAGTCATCCGGAGGCGATTCATGCAGCTCTGGAGAAACTGATGGGCAAGTCAGAATTTAAAGGGAAATACAATGAGAATGTATTCTGCGGCCGCTGGGAGACGAGATTTTAAGGAACATGTTACAGGGCAAATTTTTCACGTAAGTGAATGATTTGATATAAGGCTTCCTCTGCCGGACTTGCAGACGGTGCAGGGCGCTACGGCCTGGCAGGCCATCGGACGGCATAAATCATATAGCATCGGCCTGTCCAAAAAATTTAGGAGGGTAATGAAATGGCAGAAAAAACAAGTAACACAGGAGTTCACCGTGCGAAACTGTGGGAGATCGGTTTCTACGCTTTGAATAACACATCTACCAACCTTTATATGAGTTTGGTTGGGTATATTTCCTACTATTTGATCGGTATTGTAGGAGTAGGCGTTGTATTTGCTGGTTCCTTTATCACATTCATGCGTGTGTGGGATGGTGTGACAGACCCATTTGTAGGGATGCTTGTAGACAGAACCAATACAAAATTCGGTAAGAACCGTCCATTTATCGTATTGGGCAATGTGATTCTGTTTACCACTACCTGGCTGATGTTCAATGTAGTTACAAGAATCGGTCAGGGAGCAAGGCTTCCGGTATTTATTTTAATTTATCTGGTTTATATTCTGGGTTATACTGCACAGTGCGTGGTTACCAAGTCTGCACAGACCTGTTTAACCAATGACCCGAAGCAGAGACCTATCTTTGCTATGTTTGATACGATTTACAATCTGTTTGCCTTGAGCGTGATCATTCCGATCTACATGTCAGGAACTTTGATCCCGAAGTTCTCCCTGAATATGTCAGAGCATGCGGAGCAGATCAACAACCTGATTGCGACTAACCCTAACCTTGCCAATGTACTTGAGACTGGGGAGGATGGAGTTCAGAAACTGTCCGGTTTCTATAACCCGGCTATGTTCCAGTCCTTCCAGCTGTTAATTGGGGGGGTTGCTGCAGTGTTTGCATGCCTTGCCATCATAGGCTTGTGGAGAAAAGACAGGATAGAGTACTTTGGCACCGGTCAGGTACAGAAGGTAACCTTTAAGGACTATGTGGATGTGCTTGCTCATAACCGTGGTATCCAGATGCTGGTTGTGGCTGCTTCTTCCGATAAGTTAAGCTTAAGTATGCAGACCAACTCCACGGTTATGGTATGTATCTTCGGTGTTATCTGCGGTAATTATGCTTACTTTGGTTCTCAGTCGGCTATCAGTGCAATTCCTGTGGCGATTCTGTCCCTTCTTGGTATGGGTATTATCGCGAGAAACTTAGGTCAGAAAAAGGCTTTGGTTGTGGGAACCGTAGGAGCTCTTGCAACTGCTGCCTGTATGTTGTGCCTGTTCCTTTTCGGAACGCCTACCAACATGATGCTGCCTTCCTTCAGTTTGACAAAACCCTCTACATGGGGCAACCTGTTCTCAGGCGCTAACTGGAGTATGTTCGGATTCCTGTACATTCTGTTATGGAGCTTGATGAAGGGCTTCTCCGGAATTGCCAGCTCCATCGTTATTCCTATGACAGCTGACTGTGCAGACTACGAGGTATACCGTTCTGGTAAGTATGTGCCTGGTCTGATGGGAACCTTATTCAGCTTTGTTGACAAGCTGATTTCCTCTCTGGCATCTACTTTTGTATCCGTTATGTTCGCAGCCATTGGATTTAAGGCAGCGCTTCCTACACCGACCACACCGTACAGCACAGGTATTTTCTGGGTTACCATGGCATGTCTGTTAGGTGCACCGACTATCGGCTGGATTCTGAACGTTGTGGCTATGAAGTTCTATCCGCTGTCCAAGGAGAAGATGGAAGAGATTCAGGATAAGATTGCTGAGATTAAGGCACAGGCTGCTAAAGCTTGATGATTGTGCCAGACAGGGGATGAATAGAAATTGAAAATAGATAAAAAGGATACACCCAAGCAGAAAAAAGCAGAAAAAGATACCATAGTAGGTGAGGTTGTGAAAGTAGACTTTGCCATGCAGGAAGCTATGGAAGATGCAGGAATGGAAGCAAAAACTTACGGAATATGGGGAGTTATCTGGAAGCTTATCCGCAGGTTTGAACGGGAAAAAAGGCCTGTGAAAAAACAGGACTATATCTGGCTGATAATTCTTACTGGCTGGATGGGAGGCCATCGATTTTATGCCAGGCGGTATTACTTGGGAGCCTTGTATCTCATATTCTGTTGGACGTTTATCCCTGTGATGATGGCATTTATCGACTTTATGGAAGCGATTCCGATAAAAAAGGATGAGAATGGCTATATTATGATATAGTGAGGCGACAGCTGGAACTGATAGGCTGTTGTACAACATGTTTTTACTGCAAGAAGAACATGGAAAAGCCAGAGAAAACTTTGGCTATATAAAGAATAAACACCGGCTGTGTTCTGGATAGGAATACCTTATGTTTAGCGGATCGTTGCAGCGCTGAATAGATAAGGAGTCCAGGCATAGCCGGATTTTTATGGGGATAACCCGTAGCATAGTCATAGATTTCCTTACAGCTGTATAAATTAATAAGAATGGATATGGCATGTAGGGGGAGAGCAACCGTGCGCAGACGGAAATGGAGAAGAGCGATTTGGCTATGGGGATTGATTGCATTACTTTTGTCAGCAGATATCTATTCGACTATATCCGCCACAACCGGAGATGGAGCCAAGAAAACCAGCGCAATGCCAGAAGAACTGGCAAAGGAGAAAAAGGCTGGAAGCGATAGGGAAACTGCCTTGCCGAAAAAAGAGATTGCCTTAACTTTTGACGATGGGCCTCACCCAGTTTATACACCGATGCTGTTAGACGGCTTAAAAGCACGGGGAGTAAGGGTGTCGTTCTTTTTGATTGGACAAAATATTGACGGAAATGAAGACATTATCCGCAGGATGAAAGAGGATGGTCATCTGATCGGTAATCACAGCCAAAGCCATATGCAGCTGTCAAAAGAAAATATAGACGCTGCCTGCCAGCAGATCAATGCCACCAACCAGAAGATTTTTGACATTACCGGAGAGATGCCTTCCTATATTCGCCCTCCTTATGGCTCCTGGAGCGAAGAACTGGAATGTATCATTCCGATGACGGTGGCTCTCTGGGATGTGGATACTATGGATTGGAAGTCCCAGAATAAAAACCAGATTGTCCGTCATGTGATTCGGTATGCAGATGATGGTGCGGTCATCCTGCTTCATGATGTGTATGAGACTTCTGTGGATGCCGCTCTGGAAATCATTGACACGTTGGCTAAGGAAGGATATAATTTTGTTACGGTTGACGAACTGTTGGTTGAATAGAGGCAGCAGAAAAAGATCGGTACGGTTTATGGTAAGGAGTACACATGGATTTATTTGATTATGTTAGAGAGAATAATAAAAAACAGGAATCGCCATTGGCTTCACGCCTTCGTCCTGCCACATTGGACGAGGTGGTGGGACAGCGTCACATTATTGGGAAGAATAAGCTGCTTTACCGGGCGATCAAGGCGGATCAGCTAGGATCCGTTATTTTTTATGGACCTCCCGGTACAGGGAAAACAACCCTTGCCAAGGTGATTGCCAATACGACCAAAGCCGGTTTTCGCCAGATTAATGCGACTGTGGCTGGGAAGAAGGACATGGAAGAGGTAGTGAGAGAAGCCAAAGATAATCTGGGGATGTACGGCAGGAAGACTATTTTATTTGTAGATGAGATTCACCGTTTTAATAAAAGCCAACAGGACTATCTGCTGCCATTTGTTGAGGATGGCACCTTGATTCTCATAGGAGCCACGACAGAGAACCCATATTTTGAGGTTAACAATGCGCTCTTGTCCCGCTCCAGAGTGTTTGAGTTGAAGCCACTGGAGAAGGAAGACATAAAAGAACTGATCCATCGTGCTGTCTACGACTGTGAAAAGGGAATGGGGACGTATCAGGCAGTGATTGATGAGGACGCTGTAGAATTTTTGGCTGATGCTGCCAATGGAGACGCCCGCAATGCTCTCAATGCCATTGAATTGGGGGTACTTACAACAGAACGTGGCAGTGACGGGAAGATACACATTGACCTGGAGACGGCACAGGAATGTATACAAAAACGTGCGGTTCGATACGATAAGGATGGGGATAACCATTATGATACCATATCTGCATTTATCAAAAGTATGAGAGGATCGGATCCGGATGCAGCCGTCTACTATTTGGCTCGGATGCTGTATGCAGGGGAGGATATAAAGTTTATTGCCAGAAGGATCATGATTCACGCGGCGGAAGACGTGGGAATGGCGGATCCACAGGCGCTTACGGTGGCGGTCAGTGCGTCGCTGGCAGCTGAGAGGATTGGCATGCCGGAGGCTCAGATTATTCTTGCACAGGCAGCCATCTATGTGGCAACAGCACCGAAAAGCAATTCAGTGGTTACAGCCATTGGAGAGGCTATGGAGGCAGTGGCCAGTGAGAAGACCATGCCAGTGCCAGTACATTTGCAGGACAGGCATTATAAAGGGGCAGAAAAGATGGGGCATGGTGATGGATACCGCTATCCTCACGATTATCCCAATCACTATGTAAAACAGCAATATCTGCCGGACGGCATGGAGAACAAAGAGTTTTATCATATATCAGACCAAGGAAACGAAAGAAATATTGGGAAATATATGGATTTCTTAAAAAAATAACTTTTTTTTTATAGGAAAATAGGATATAATATAAAAAAGCGGCCTTAAGGGCCGCTTGATATCTGGTATTCTTAAGCTTTTCATTTATTCCTAATTCGAAGATTATTCCTGATTCGAAGGAGAATCCCTGAAGGTAGCCGGACTGTGAAGAAAAAAGGAGAATAAAAGATGCGTGAAAAATTGCAAACATTACCATTGACAGAATTAAAAGAATTAGCAAAATCTCAGGGAATGAAAGGCCTGAGTGGAATGAAAAAAAGTGAAATTATAGAATTGCTTTGCCGGCGCGCACAAGAGATGGATACACAAAAAGCATCCCAGACAGAATCCGATGGGAATACCCAATTAAGTGGTGCAGCGGGGATGGAACAGGTGCCTCAGGCAGGCAATTTGGAACGATCTGATAAAGTCTTGCATAGGGAACATACAAGACGGGCAATGGAGCCGGAGAATCTGGAGAGAACTGCCAGAGTCGCCCAGCCAGAGAACGTGGAGAGAACTGCCAGAGCTGCCCAGCCAGAGAACGTGGAGAGAACTGCCAGAGCTGCCCAGCCAGAGAATGTAGAGAGAACTGCCAGAGTGGCTCAGCCAGAAAATCCGGAGAGAGTTGCCAGAGCGGCTCAGCCGGAGCGTGGAGAACGGTCAGACAGAGCGGTTCAGAGAACCGTCCAGACAGATCGGGGGGAACGACCGGATAAGCCGGCTCAGCAGTTTCAGCGTGGAGAGCGGATGGATAAGGTGGCCCAGCCAGAGCGCCAGGCTATGCGAAGAGAACCGTCCAGCACGGACAGTGACATGGGAGTGCAGGAACAGGCCTCTCAGGAGATGGCAGAGCTTGACAGCGGTGTTGAGGCCAATGGCATTCTTGAGGTTATGCCTGATGGCTTCGGATTTATCCGCTGTGAGAATTTCCTTCCGGGAGAAAATGACGTGTACGTGGCTCCGTCCCAGATCCGCCGTTTTAATATGAAGA
This sequence comes from Enterocloster bolteae, assembly GCA_021769025.1. The sequence continues at coordinate 3,980 of JAETTS010000036.1, read as the reverse complement.
CCGGAGACATCATTGTTGGAAGCAGAAGGGTCAAAACTGCCCAGGAGAAATTTGCTGCCTTGCTTTATATCCGTTCTGTCAATGGCATGCCCCCTTCTGTTCTAGAAAGAAGGCCCAACTTTGAAGATCTGACACCGGTTTTTCCCAATGAGAGGCTTCACATGGAGACAGCCGGAAGAGTCAACAGCACAGCTATGCGTGTGCTGGATTTACTGGCTCCCATCGGAAAAGGACAACGTGGTCTCATTGTCTCTCCGCCAAAAGCAGGAAAGACTACTCTGTTAAAGCAAGTCGCTCAGGCGGTGACTACCAACAATCCGGATATGCATCTTATCATCCTTCTGATCGATGAGCGCCCGGAGGAGGTCACAGATGTAAAAGAATCTGTATTCGGCAAGAATGTGGAGATCATATACTCTACATTTGATGAGCTTCCCGAACGCCACAAAAGGGTATCGGAGATGGTGGTAGAGCGCGCTAAGCGTCTGGTAGAACACGGACGGGATGTGACCATTCTTTTGGACAGTATTACCCGCCTTGCCCGAGCTTATAATCTGGTGGTTCCTCCCAGCGGCCGTACGTTATCCGGCGGTTTAGATCCCACAGCCCTTCATATGCCCAAGCGCTTTTTCGGTGCAGCCAGGAATATGAGGGAGGGGGGAAGCCTGACTATACTTGCAACCGCATTGGTGGATACAGGCAGCCGGATGGATGATGTCATCTACGAAGAATTTAAGAGTACAGGTAACATGGAACTTGTGCTGGACAGGAAGCTGTCTGAGAAACGGATCTTCCCAGCCATTGACATCCTGAAATCTGGCACACGGAACGATCATCTTCTTCTGACGGCAGAGGAAAAAGAGTGTGTGGATACCTTGCGAAAAGCCACCAACAGTTTAAAGCAGGATGAAGCGGTGGAGCAGATTCTGAATCTGTTTGCCAGGACAAGAAACAACCGAGAATTTATAGAAAATGCAAAAAGAACCAGATTTTTCTAGGATTTCCGATTTTTCTGCTTGCATAAAAAAATATTCTATGATATACTAACTAAGCTGTTTATATGGTAAATCGTGATTTTTGAATCACAATAGAAATAGAGTAAAAGAGTTGAGAGGTGAGATCATGAGAGAGGGTATCCATCCGGAGTATTATCAGGCAAAAGTGACCTGCAACTGTGGCAATGAATTTGTAACAGGCTCTACTAAGAAGGAGATTCACGTGGAAGTTTGTTCCAAGTGCCATTCATTCTACACAGGCCAGCAGAAGACAGCGGCTGCTCGTGGACGTATTGATAAGTTCAATCGTAAGTATGGCATTAACGCTGAGAATTGATGAAGGCATATGAGTGCAGAGCACTCTGGAGTATGAGCAGAGAAAAGGTTGAGGCTTAAGTGGAAACACGGGTGCTCAACCTATTTTTCGTTATGTTTTGTTTGAGAAAGGAAGATTCATGAAATATTCTGGAATCGGCGGGCAAGCCGTAATTGAAGGAATCATGATGAAGAACAAGGATGATTATGCCACAGCGGTGCGCAAACCCAACGGAGAGATTGAGGTTCAAAAAAGCCAATATGTCAGTCTGACAAAAAAGGTAAAGCTTTTTTCTCTGCCGTTTATCCGGGGTATCTTTAGCTTTGCGGATTCTATGATTCTTGGTATGAAGACACTGACGTTTTCAGCCAGTTTTTTTGAGGATGATGAGAATGAGAAGCCAAGCCGTTTTGAACTATGGCTAGATAATGTATTTGGTGAAAGGCTGGAAAAAGTTTTGATAACCTTTTCCATGATATTTGCCGTGGTTGCGGCAATCGGGATCTTTATGATTTTGCCCTTGGGAATCAGCCGCCTGATTCATCCCTTTATTCCGTCTGAGACGGGGATGGCTTTTTTGGAGGGGGTTATTCGCTTGGCGATCTTCATTGCATATATTAAACTGATCTCCAATATGGAAGATATCCGACGTACCTTTATGTATCACGGTGCAGAACATAAGTGTATTAACTGCATCGAACATGGGATGGAACTGAATGTAGACAATGTTCGGGCAAGCTCCAAGCAGCATAAACGCTGCGGTACCAGTTTCTTGATTATTGTGATGATGATCAGTATTTTATTTTTTATGGTCATCCGGGTAGATGGGATTCTGATGAAAATGGTCAGCCGAATTGTATTGATACCGGTAATTGCCGGCGTATCCTATGAGTTCTTACGGTTGGCAGGGAGAAGCGACCATACCTTGGTGAATCTGTTAAGCAAGCCAGGTCTTTGGATGCAAAACATGACAACCAAAGAGCCGGATGACAGCATGATAGAAGTTGCCATTGTAGCGGTAGAGGCAGTCTTTGATTGGAAAGCCTATCTGGCAGAGAATTTTCCGAAGGGCACTCCCACGTAAAGGGCTGTTGCCTTAACCATTATGGCCTGCTATGGGAGATGAGAGATGACACTGCATCAGCTATTGACAGAGGGAACGGAAAAACTACAGAAAGCAGGGGATTTGGAGGCACAGTTAGATGCAAGAAGGCTTCTTTTAGAAGCATTTCAGACAGACATGGTTCATTTTTTGATGAACCGAATGCATATGCTTCCCGAAAGCCAGGAAACAGAACAGGCAATTTTCCACTACCATGCAATGATTGGCAAGCGTTGCGAGAGAATCCCCCTGCCCTACATTCTGGGAAGCCAGGAATTTATGGGGCTTACCTTCCGTGTGAACCGCCATGTGTTGATTCCGCGACAGGATACCGAGACACTGGTGGAGCAGGTTCTGGCAGAGCAGGCGCAAAGGCCCTTTTGCGGAAAAGAAAAACGAGTTCTGGATCTGTGTACGGGTTCTGGTTGTATTGCCATTAGCTTGGCAGTGAAAGGCGGTTTTCAGGAGGTGACAGCGACGGATCTTTCAGAGAAGGCCCTCTGTGTGGCCAGGGAGAATGCAGGAAACTTGTTGAAAGATACAACACTTCTTTTTGAGAACTGGGAACCGCAGCATTCAGGGAGAGAACCTGGGGGAGCGGGATGCCCGGAACCAGTTCAAGGGAACCAGATTACAGATACAATTCAGCCGCGATTTACCTTGTGTAAAGGGGATCTGTTTGGGGCACTGAGCCCAGGCTGTAAATTTGACCTGCTGGTATCCAACCCGCCCTATATACCGACCCCTGTGATCAATGGGCTTATGCCGGAAGTACGGGACAATGAACCCCGTATGGCGTTGGACGGCAGCCAGGATGGAATGGAGTTTTATCGCAGAATCGCTGCGGAGGCAGGGAAGTGGCTAAATCCTGGAGCATCCCTCTATCTGGAGATCGGATATGACCAGGGATCGGCAGTCTGTGAATTGTTGGGGTACTATGATTTTCAACATATAAAAGTGATAAAGGATCTGCCAGGCATGGATCGGGTGGTTCGGGCAGATTATCCATGATAAAGAATAGAAAGGAGAGGAAAATCCCATGTTTGATCGTTTGGAGGATATTTTAATCCACTATGAAGAGTTGATGTTGGAATTAAATAACCCTTCTGTTGCAGAAGACCAGAATCGGTTCCGTAAACTGATGAAGGAGCAGGCTGACTTATCACCTCTTGTGGAAGCATATAAGCAGTACAAACAGGCCAAAAAAGATGTGGAGGAAAGCCTGGCGCTTTTGGAAGAGGAAAGCGACGAGGAGATGCGGGAATTGGCCAAAGAGGAACTGGCCGATGCAAAGGATCGAATCGAGACGCTGGAGAATCAGCTAAAGATTTTGCTTCTTCCCAAAGACCCCAATGATGACAAAAATATTATTTTGGAGATCCGTGCAGGGGCTGGCGGGGAGGAGGCAGCTTTATTTGCTGCTGAACTTTACCGCATGTATGTAAATTATGCCGAGAGCCATCGCTGGAAAGTGGAGATTGTCAGCTTGAATGAAAGTGGTATCGGTGGTTTTAAAGAAGTAGTCGCAATGGTGACTGGCAATGGCGCATACTCAAAACTAAAATAT
>JAETTS010000896.1 GCA_021769025.1 Enterocloster bolteae | reverse complement strand
TCTGTATGCTATACTACTGTGTTATATGGCTCAACACACCATTCTGAAGCATCCCCATTCCATGTAACACCGGCTTTTGTTACGTCTACCCATGCGGCTTGCTAAAACTTTTGTGATGCCCAGATGCGTCTTTTTTGTAAATAGTGGGCAAACTATAAACATTGTTGACGTTATCAACGCCGATTGCTATAATTTTCTCAATATATGTTTATTAATTTTTCGCAGCAAATTAAGGAGGTATGATTATGGATTTTTATAAACGGGCGCTGGCACTGCGTGAAGAAACTATCTCTCACCGCCGTTGGCTGCACCGCAACGCAGAAGTGGGTCTTCATATGCCAAAAGGACAAGCCTATATTATGGATCAGTTGAGAGGACATGGATTGGCTCCACATCCCTGCGGGCATGGAGTGACTGCGGAGTTGGGCAAGGAAGGGGGCAGAACAATCCTGCTCCGAGCGGATATGGATGCACTGCCTATGCCGGAGGAAAGCGGCGAACCCTTTTCCTGTCCAACCGGCACAGAGGCTCATACCTGCGGCCATGATTTCCATGCAGCCATGCTGCTGACAGCGGCAAAGATGCTGAAAGAAAATGAATCCATGCTGGCTGGCAGGGTCCGGTTTATGTTCCAGCCTGCGGAAGAAACCTTTGAGGGTGCGAAAGATATGCTGGCGCATGGGATACTGGAGGGTGTGGATGCAGCTCTAGCCTATCATGTCGGTTCTGGCAGGATGCCTGTGGGCTTATTCATGTACAACAGCGGCGGAACCATGATGTACTCTGTGGATGGTTTCCGAATCACAATCCATGGACGGGGTGCTCACGGCGCATATCCGCACAGTTCCATCGATCCAATCAATATCGGTGTTCATATGTACCTTGCCTTTGAATCGTTGATTGCGCGGGAAGCAGATCCCAGCAAATCCTGTGTGCTGACCATCGGCAATTTTTCCGCAGGTTCAGCACCCAACATCATCCCGGATACTGCCGTCCTCCAAGGAACCTTGCGCACCAATGACAGTGCCAGCCGCGAGAAACTGCTTCGGCGGCTGAAGGAGGTTGTTCACAAGACTGCGGAGGTATTTGGAGGATCGGCA
>JAETTS010000895.1 GCA_021769025.1 Enterocloster bolteae | reverse complement strand
CGGCTTTAAATAGTTTTCACTCTTTTTTATGGCTTCCCACAGTGCAGAATCATAGAGTTCATCACTGTATGCGGCATCATTGCCTGAATCACTTTTTTTGTCCGCTTTCTTCAGCTTTTTTACTTCCTCATCCAGATACCCGTTAACAGCAAACTGCCTCACACTGTCTGTCACTTCTGCATTTTCCTCTGCCTCCCCGGAACGGTTTGCTTCATTGCCCAAAGGTCTGTGAGAGGTGTGAGAAGGAGAGGGATTTTTCCATTTGTCTATGTTCGCTGTCAGAATGGCATCAAAAAATTTTTCGTAATTATAGTTTCTCCCTTCCCCCAGGGAAGAAGCCGTATCTGTCTCAAGAATGGCTGTATATCCTGGATTGGAACTGTCATTGATGATACCGTTACGAAAACCATATAACGCTTTATTGGCTTTGACAGACTCTAGGGAATCCTTGTACAAAGGAGCTGTGTTATGAGTTACCTTTGTATAGAGTTTAGGCACAAGGGCCGGATATTCCCTGAGAACCTCCTGGGGCACCACTGTCTTTCCCTTCCGGTCTACCCATAGAACATTGCCCTCTTCATCCCGATACAGTCGTTCAAGATTGCTTTTTAAATAAATTTTAAACCGAAAATTATCTATGGCCTTGACAGCCGAATCTTCTTTCACCGTCTTAAGGATCTTGGCTGACTGGCGGATGATCCGCTCTTCCACCTCCACAGGATTTTTCCGTGTGCCCTGTCCCGGCGCCCCGTCTCCGTCCTGATAATGGGAATCCTGTCCGGGATAAGTCAGGCTTACAGGCCGCACATACAGACTGTCTCCGGTCAATGTCTGGGTATCGTAGTCCAGATACGTCAAAACTCCCGCTCCCAGCACGGTCAGTGCATAATCGCCGGCCCCCATGGTTTCACCGGCCTGATACCCGTAGGAAACCGGAAGTTTTCCTATGTCTTCCCTGGTCAATGTGACTGAAGATTGTGGAAGAACCAGCTTATATGCAGTATTCATGGCTTCGTCCGTGTCCTTTTGAAGAACTCCATAGGCATCCGTATAACTTCCGCTGCCATGGCTTGTCAGCTGTCCTTTTCTGTCCTTTACAG
>JAETTS010000894.1 GCA_021769025.1 Enterocloster bolteae | reverse complement strand
TCATGGAACACAGAAGTGATCCGGCACAGTTTGATATCTACATTACCAGCAACTCTTACCAGCTTCTTCCGTCTCAGCTTTCTGTTGTAAACCCGGGCTGGGCTGGACTTGATGTGAAGGAAGTAAATGAGGGAGTTGATGCTATCCGCTTTGCAGCCAGCAATGAGGAGGCAAAAGAAAACTGGAATCATCTCCAGACATTCCTGTATGAGTATGGCGCGGCCAGCGTACTTGGGCACTTTAGTGGAGTTACTGCGACCAGCCAGAAAATGGAGAATTTTGAATTTTTCCACTATCCCGTATACTGGAATGCAAAAGTAGCCAAATAAAGAGAAACACTTGGAAGGAATGAGGAGAAGGTATGTTTTCCTACATAATTAAACGAATTGTTTCCCTGATTCCGACGCTGCTTGTGGTTTCCGTAGCAGTTTTTCTGATTACATATCTGATGCCCGGCGGACCGGCGACGGCCATGCTGGGCATGGAAGCCACTAAAGAAGAACTGGATGCCCTGAATGAAGCATTGGGATTCAACCGGCCGTTTCTGGTTCAGTATTTTGACTGGCTGGGCAAGGTGCTTAGAGGCGACTGGGGGGAATCGCTGTTTTTGCAGCAGTCTGTGCTTTCTGCAATCGGTCAGTATTTTCTGCCGACCTTGAGTCTTGCACTGTTAGCCGAACTTTTTGCGTTGGTTTTTGCCATTCCCTTTGGAATTCTGGCGGCGTATAAGCGTGGAACTACAGTGGATCTGGCCCTTGTCACCAGCACACTTTTTGGTATTGCGGTTCCCGGCTTCTTACTGGGAATGTTTTTCATGCTGCTTTTCGGAGTGAAACAGCAGTGGCTGCCAGTGGCCGGCTACGTTCCACTGAAGGATGGTCTCTGGAATCATCTGAGGTATTTGATCCTTCCGGCCCTTTCTCTGAGTACGGTTCAGGCAGCCCTGATTACCAGAATGACCCGTTCCGCTGTAATTGATGTGCTCTATCTGAATTATCTCCGTACAGCCAGATCGAAAGGCCTGAAGGAACGGACCGTTCTTCTGGTTCATGCATTAAAAAATGCGGCGCCATCGGTTTTGACGGTTGTGGGCCATTCTTT
>JAETTS010000893.1 GCA_021769025.1 Enterocloster bolteae | reverse complement strand
AAGGAAAAGAGAGGTGTTGAAAATATTGATGAAGGCAGTGAGCGGAATATACAGCGTACTGAATAAAATATCCAATCAGCTTCAAAGGGTATTGGAATTTCTCATCGTCCTGTTGGTACTAAGCTGTGCCGGAGATCTGGTGCTGCAGGTAGTTTACCGGTTTGTACTGGTCCATATCACAAGCTGGAGCTGCACCTGGACCACGGAATATGCCCAGGATGCGCTCATCTGGATCACCTATTTTATGGTAGGAATCTGTTTGAAAGAGGGAAGCATGGCCTCGGTCAATGTGATTTATGACCGCCTGTCCGGCAAAGGAAGGCTGGCCCTTTACCTTCTGACCCGGCTGATCATTGTGATCTTTCTGACAGTCGGCCTGAAATACGGCTGGGATACGATTGTATCTATGTCAAGCTGGAGATCCACCAATCTGCACCTGCCGGGATGGTCCCTCTACGGAGCGCCCTTCCTGGGCTGCATTCTGATGGGGTATGAGGTGATTGTGGAGCTCTTCGGCGTACTTTGCGGCCAGATTGAGCCCTTTGTGGGAAGGCCTCCCAGGGAAGAGGAACTGGAGCTCACAGAGGAAGAAAAGAGAGAGCTTAGTTCCATAGAGGGCGAATAGGAGGTGGGAGAATGTTAGCGGCGATTTTACTGGTTATTTTTCTGCTGGTGGTTGTTCTTGGAGTTCCCATTGGCTTTGCCATGGGGTTTATGACAATCTCAGCCTTTACCCTGGGGGATGGAGCCATGGTCATCATACCTCAGAAGATGTTTTCCGGCGTGTACAATTTTACCTATATGTGCATTCCGCTCTTTATTCTGGCCAGCGAGATTATGAGCCGGTGCGGTCTGACCATGAGTATTGTAAAATTCTGTGATACCCTGGTGGGGCATATCCGGGGCGGACTTGCTCATGTAAACGTTCTGGCCAGCATGATGTTTGCGGGAATATCCGGATCGGCCACGGCAGATGCCACGGGACTTGGGCGGATTGAAATGGAAATGATGACAAAAGCCGGCTATGAGGCCAGATATTCTGCCTCCGTAACGGCGGCCAGCGCCATTATCGGTCCCATTGTCCCGCCCAGCAATATCATGATTA
>JAETTS010000892.1 GCA_021769025.1 Enterocloster bolteae | reverse complement strand
TGACGGTGGAGAAGATGACAGAGCGGGATAATGGAATGTTTGACATTGAGGCTACGATTATCTGTGAAAAGGATTCCCACAAGGGTATCATCATCGGAAAAGGCGGGGCCATGTTAAAAAAGATCGGCAGTTCTGCCAGACGGGAGATCGAGAATCTGATGGGGGCCAGGGTAAATCTGCAATTGTGGGTAAAGGTTCGCAGAGAGTGGCGGGACAGTGAACTCTATATGAAGAATTACGGTTATTTCCAATGAGAGATCGGATTGAGCTGACCGGAATGGTTATAAAGTCCACTTCAGTGGGAGAGTATGATAAGCGTCTGGTAATCTTGACAAGAGAGCGGGGCAGGATCACTGCCTTTGCAAGAGGTGCCAAACGGCCGGGAAGCAGCCTTATGGGGCCTACAAGGCCGTTTGCTTTTGGGATTTTTAAGCTTTTAGAGGGAAGAGAGGCATATAATCTTCAGGGGGCGGAAATCCGCCAGTATTTTGAGGAGTTGGTTATGGACATGGAAGGGGCCTGCTATGGCCAGTATTTTCTGGAATTTGGAGAGTACTATTCCAGGGAGAACTTAAACGGGGAGGCCCTGCTTCTATTGATCTACCAGTCCTTACGGGCCCTTTTAAAGCCCAATATACCCAATCCTCTGATTCAGAGAGTGTTTGAATTGAAGGCTATGGTCTTAAACGGAGAATATACGGAACGCCCTCCCAGGCCGGTTAGTGATTCTGCCACCTATACCTGGGAGTTTGTGACGTGTTCTCCTATAGAGAAGCTGTATACATTTGTGGTGACAGATGACGTGCTGGAGGAATTCAGGCAGTGTGTGGAGATCAACAAGCAACGCTATGTGGACAGGGAGTTTCATTCGCTGGAAATACTGAAGGCATTACAGAACGGGCTTTTGGCGAAGGGGGAATCGGAACCATACCCCTTTGGATAACTTCCGTGTACAATGTTACGATGTTGCTTCTGTGCGGGGGCTGGAAAGTGTAACGATTCGCCCATAAAGATATTGAAAGTATGGAAAAAACAGGTTATAATCTAAAAAGCAACAAACTCGAACATGTGCCAAAGCAGGAGGAAATTATGAAAAGGATCAAAG
>JAETTS010000891.1 GCA_021769025.1 Enterocloster bolteae | reverse complement strand
ATATACATTATGGGAATAGTTGTTAAAACAACAATGTTGAAATTCCAACGGTTCCAGCGATGCAGCAGATTACACCAATGGCAAACTGCCAGATATACAGAGCTATACAGCATGTTCATTCATATAAATGTATAATATACGTTGTTTGGCTGTAATATTCCGGGGATATTCCGTACCTTACAGCATATTCATACAAATAAGCTTGCACGACAGTGCGAGCCTACGGGGGCGCGGGGGTGCTATACCCCTGCACAGTTGCCGCCCACCCCACCCACGCCAGCGCAAGGCATATAAAAGCTAGGAAGTTGATTGCGGGGGAGGCTGGTAGCTGGTGCAAAGATGCCAGTTCCCTTTTACGCTTGAGCAGGCAGACGCAGGCACGCGCAGGGCCAGGCCCCACATTGGGGGGAGGGTACTATATATATTTGTGTGTATGTCGGGTACCACGCGCAGACCCATCCCCCAAAAGAGGCCCCTCAAAATCAAAGGGTGGTCATAGCATATATTTTTAGGAGGTATTTATGGAGACTTTGAAGGATTGGACAAAGATTGTCATAGAAACAGAGGCTGGAACGCCTCTTGCCACTATTACAGCAGATGAAATTCTGGCTGAAGATGGAATCGTGGTGAGATTGACACCGGAGTATGAGAAATAAACCAAGACCACAAGACGTTTATCTGAAAAAGGTACAGACTGACTATAAAGCATACTGCTTCCACGTCCACAACCACGGACTAACAAAACCTGCCTGGATTCCAAGCAGGTTTCATGTGTTTTTGTGCGATGTGCTGCAGGAGTTTGTGGAACGGGAGACGGACAAGGCCTTTGAAATATTGATTTTGAACACCCCGCCGCAGCATGGCAAGAGTACCACCGTAACGGAGACCTTCCCGGCCTTTTATCTGGGGAGAAATCCAACGAAGAAAACGATTCTAATCAGCTACGGCGATGATCTGGCGGAGCGGTTTGGCAAGCGAAATCTGGAAAAGATCCGGAGTTACGGAAACCTGTTTGGGGTTAGCCTGAACAAGAAAAAATCCACCTCAAGGGAATTTGAACTGTCGAACGAAAAGGGCCGCATGATTTCCAAGGGACTTGGATCCG
>JAETTS010000890.1 GCA_021769025.1 Enterocloster bolteae | reverse complement strand
GGACTGCACAGGTGGAAAAGCTTTTGGAAGAGGACGAACAGGTACAGCTTTTTACTGCTCTGGGTACTGTTTCCTGCAGGGCAATTCTGCCGGACGGCACAAGCACCGGCCTGCAGGTGGAGGAGGGCTGCCACACCATCTTCCCTGTGGCCTATGCGGAAGGAGACGCGCCAAAAGAGAAAAACGAGATCGCACTTTCTTATTTGTGTGCAGAGGAACTTGGACTGTCTGTGGGGGATGGGATGCTTCTTTCTGTTGATGGCAAGGAGCAGGAATATACTGTCTGCGGAATTTATTCGGACATTACAAACGGAGGAAAGACAGCGAAAGCGGCATGCCTTCATGCAGATGGGGCTCTTATGTGGAGTGTGTTTTATGTTTCCCTGAAGGACAATGTGCCAAAGGGGCAATGGCTGGCTGACTTTAAGATGGCTCTTTCTGAACGCGGTATCAGTGCGGAAGCGGTGGATATTCAGGAATATGTAGCCGATACTTATGGACAGACGATGGGAGAAATCCGTATGGCGGCGAGGGCAGCGGTATTGGCAGCAGTTTTGGTAATATTTGTTGTTGTGTTTTTGTTTACCCGGCTGCTTGTAGCTGAGGACCGCAGTGAGATCTCCCTGAGAAAAGCAATCGGGTTTACAGGATCGGATGTGAAAAGGCTGTACTTCCTTGGCTATCTGCCTGTACTGCTTTCCGGTATCCTGGCGGGAATATTGTCCGGTAATCTGCTGGGGGAGAATCTGGCGGGGCTGCTTTTGAGGACAATGGGAGCAACCGGCTTCCATTTCCTGATCGAGTATAGAACGGTCTGTGTATGGATTCCTGTTATTACGGCTGTAACCGTATTTTGTGCGATTCTGACGGGACTGCTGGAAATCAAAAATATCAGGGCATATCAGTGTTGTATGGGAAAGGAGTAAAGAACCATGTCAGAACTACTGGTTGTGGAGAAGCTTTGTAAGGAAGGAATCCTGAAAAATATCAGCCTGACCATAAAGGACGGGGAAGCGGTGGCTGTCATGGGGCCTTCCGGTTCCGGAAAATCCACCCTGCTTTATCAGGTGGCCGGTATGGATCGGGGAGATTCAGGGGAAGTGTGG
>JAETTS010000889.1 GCA_021769025.1 Enterocloster bolteae | reverse complement strand
GAGGAAAAGAGGATATGTTTACAAGCATACTAAACAATACAGAGGGAAGCCTTACGATCCAAAATGCTCTGCTGTGCGCCGTGGTGTCACTGGCATTGGGATTAGTGATAGCTCTGGTTTATGGCCTTCAAGGGGCGTGCAGCAAGAATTTTATGATGACTCTGGTGATGCTTCCCGTACTGGTGCAGATGGTCATTATGCTGGTAAACGGAAACCTTGGAACCAGCGTTGCGGTACTGGGCGCCTTCAGTCTGGTCAGGTTCCGTTCGGTTCCGGGCACGTCGAAGGAGATGGCTGTCATCTTTTTTGCCATGGCAGTAGGTCTGGCCACAGGAACAGGCTTCTTAGGGTTTGCCGCTGTCATGACCCTTGTGGTGGGCGTGGTATTTCTGGCGTTGGAGAAGTCCCGTTTTGGCGAGTGGAAGCAGGAACGGAAGGATTTGCGGATTACCATTGCAGAGCATTTGGACTATACGGAGATTTTTGATGACATTTTCCAGAAATATACCAGCAAATGCTGCCTCCAAAAAGTGAAAACAACGAATCTTGGCAGTATGTATGAGTTGGATTACCACATTACCTTAAAGGACGTCCGGCAGGAGAAGGAGATGTTAGACGAGATTCGCTGCAGAAACGGAAATCTGACTGTGATCTGCGGACGGCGTGCTACTGTGCAGGAGGAATTATAAGATAGGAGTTGATGCAGATGAATACAGGAAACAGGAGGCTTACGGCGTTATTATTGAGTGCGCTGCTTGTCAGTACCCTGTCAGGGTGCGCGCAGGACGGCCAGGAGAAGGAAACGGTTTTGTCGGCAGAAGCAGCAGATACGTCTGAACATGCGTCTGTCAGTACAGTGGCCCTTACAGAAGGGAAGTACAGTGAAGAAAAGCTGGACGACACATGGGATGAAAAAGAAGCAGTCTATTTATCATTAGAAAATGATAAGATTTCTTTTGGAGAAAATGCTGGATTGTCTAAGGATAGTGATGATGAGGATAAGGTGGAGATTACAGAAGGTACGGCTGTCATTAAGGGGGCGGGAACCTATGTGCTCTCAGGGACTCTAAAGGACGGGCAGATTATTGTAGATGGGAAAAAAGAAGA
>JAETTS010000888.1 GCA_021769025.1 Enterocloster bolteae | reverse complement strand
CGCAGCCACTGCCAATTCAGCCAATTTTTCCTCAACCCAAAACAAACCGTCCGCCAATAATTGGGACGGTACATTGGCCCCGCTAATTGTTATCCAGAAAATACAAAGGAGCATAAGCAACATGATAGGTATACCTGACAGCTTGCTTGTAAACAATTGATCCAGCTTCCTGTCGCGTTTTGCGTAGGATTGATTTTCAATTGTAACTACCTGCTCACTGATTTCCTCCGCTCTGTATACAAATGTGGCGGCTATGGAATCTTTGATCTGATCCAAAGAATATCCCTTATGTAATAATTCCTCTTTTACATGTTGAAGCGTCTCTCCCACCGGGCCATGGCGCACTACAGAATAGCCCAGATTTTGTTCCAGAGTCCTCTCTATATGATCATCCTCCTCCAGCAGTCTGGCGCTGATCCACCGCACATTTTTATCTGAGCCCACCGCCTGCTCCACAGAAGGTATCAGATCAACTAAAGCATCCTCCACAAATTCCGGATACTCCAAAACAGTTCTTTCCCCATCTGTGAATTTAAGCTGGCTCAGACGTTCAAACACCTCATCCAGTCCCACTCTATCCCTGGCTGCCATTCCAATTACCGGAACGCCAAGCTGCTTTTCAAGTAATTTCAAATCAACTTTTATTCCCTTTCTCCGCGCCTCGTCCATCAAATTGACACATACAACAACATGCCTCGCAACTTCCATGATCTGTAATGCCAGATTCAGATTTCTTTCCAGGCATGTTGCATCGCACACAACCGCCACCGCATCCGGTTGGCCAAAACAAATAAAATCCCTCGCCGCTTCTTCCTCCTCCGAATGCGCTTGAAGTGAATAGCAGCCGGGAAGATCCACAAAAACAAATCCCTGACCGTTCCTTACACAGTACCCCTGGGCATTGGTTACGGTTTTTCCCGGCCAATTTCCAGTATGCTGCTTCAGACCGGTCAACGCATTAAAAACAGTGCTTTTACCCACATTTGGATTCCCCGCCAAGGCAATAACGTCATCCGAATCCCTTCTTTTTCTGACGTACAATTCCTGAGCATCATTCATTAAAGAATTTCCACCTCCACTCTGTCCGAGTCCTCACTTCTGAGTGCA
>JAETTS010000035.1 GCA_021769025.1 Enterocloster bolteae | reverse complement strand
CATAAGATTTCTGTAAATCTGGAGAGAGAAGCAACCTATATTTTGCATGAAAAAGAGGCTCCGGATGGATATGGATACTGTCAGGATATTCTATTTACGGTGTGGAAAGAAGGGGTTGTACAAAAGGTGGTTATGACAGACAGACGCACAAAGGTCTTACTTCGAAAAACGGATATTACCGGAGAAAAAGAAATACCCGGGGCTGCTATGAAAATTCTGGATCTGGATGGGAATGAGATAGAAAGCTGGATTTCCACAGAGACCCCTCATGAGATCACAGGAAAATTGACGGCAGGAAAAGAATATATTCTACATGAGGAATATGCACCAAAAGGGTATGCCTATACAGAGGATGTTCGGTTTTTCGTACCCAGAGACGGGGAACTGGTGCAGGTCTCGATGAAGGATCGGCCGACTCATGTGTCTGTCCGAAAGACAGATATCACCGGGGAGAAGGAGATACCAGGGGCAGAACTTCAGATCATAGGTTCAGACGGCATTGTGGTGGAACAGTGGAAATCAGAGGAAACGCCCCATGATATCATTGGAAAATTGGAGGCCGGGAAAGAATATACGCTTCACGAACATTATGCTCCAATGGGATACGCCTATGAGGAGGATATTCCATTCACAGTATCAAGGGATGGAACTGTCGACAAAGTGGTAATGAAGGATCAGCCCACCCATGTGTCTGTGAAAAAGACTGACATCACTGGGGAAAAAGAGGTGCCCGGCGCGGTACTGCAAATCTTGGATGAAAAGGGGCAGGTTGTGGAGGCATGGATTTCCCAATCAGATAGCCACGAGATCACAGGAAAACTGGAGGCAGGTAAGACTTATACCCTTCATGAGGAGCATGCTCCCAGTGGATATGGTTACTGTTGGGATGTGACGTTTACGGTTTCTCTCGATGGAAGGATCGATCAGGTAACCATGAAGGATGACAGGACGAAATTGGAGATTGTAAAGATCGACGTATCTTCTGGATTGCCCCTTGAGGGAGCCAGACTGCAGCTGTTGACAGAAAATGGGCAGGTCGTGGAGGAATGGGTCAGTACATCCAAGGCTCATACCATCTATGGAAAGCTGATTGCAGGGGCTGAGTATAAGATCAAGGAGGTCAGTGCCCCTCCTGGTTATCGAACACTGCCCCAATGTATTCCTGTTTCCATTCCTGAAGACGGAAGCCTGGTCAGCATCGTCGTGGAAAATCAAAAAGCACCAGATCGTCATCCGGAAGAGACACCAAAGGTTCCACAGAAGCCAGAACAATCGGATATACCTTTGGAGCCGGATTCACCGAAGACGGTGAAAATCGGGACGGTTTTTGCAGTTTATAAAACCAGGTTGTCAGGCGAGGGAAAATACACGTTTGCCGGATTCAGAAAGCTTTGGTCTCCTCAGACTGGAGATGAGAGAAATACCAGTTTTATTCTGGTATGTATTCTGGCTGGGTTATCCATAATAGGGATGATAGGGCTTAGAAAAAAAGATAAGAAAAGCGGCAAGATTCCGATGGCCCTTCTGTGTCTGCTCTCCTTCTCTCTGGGTATGCCTTTGACATCCAGGGCAGAGGATATTGTTCAGAACAGTGATACAGAGATTCTTGTCACCTGGGATCCGTTTATCCAAAATGTGGAGGTTCCCAAACAGCCGGCAGAAGTCTATGTATATGATGGCCGGGAATATATCCTGAAATCCTGTCAGATCATTCCTGTTATGATACAAGAGCGGACAAAAGAGGTGAAGGATACCATTGTCTATGAAGCTGTGGAGCAGGTAGACCGCCTGCCTCACCAGGCAAGGATCCAGGTAACCGATGAGGACAGCGGACAGGAGACAGAGGTTATGTTGCCAGCCTTGGAGGCAGAGTTTAAGAACTGGAGATGGGAGGAAGGGTTTCAATTTCCCATTACAGTACAGCAGTATGATGCCGGCCTGTTCTATCTGGGAGACATAACAGTGACAGCCGGGGAACAGCAGCCATTTTTAGAGTATAAAAAGGAACTGTTGGATTTAATTGATGTAAACCCGAATTTCTATTCTATAGAGATGACTCAGTGGACTTCGGATCCATGGACAGGGGAAGATGGCCTGGTGTATCGCCAGGCCATGGCCTTAGGGCAAAAGTATGTGGCAGACTGCAGCGTGGTCTATGGAGGCATGGCCGTGCTCCCGGCAGTATCGGCCAACGCCTGGCAGGCAGTGTATGTAGAAAAGGTAACAGGCATACAAAAGGAGAACTTGGCAGAGCCAGAGTCTGATTTACAGCCAGAGGAAGATGACAAGATAACTGGTTCCTGGATCCAATCTGTCAAGAAGATTCTCCGCATAACGATAGGAATCCTGCTTTTTTTGATTCTGGCAGTTTTCCTAATATGGATGATGAAGCGTCAGTTGGAGAAGAAAAAACATTGTGAAAGATACACAAAAGAAAAAGACAAAAATATAAAAAATACACAAAGATAGAAAGAACAAAAAATAAGTGTTGTTTTTTATAGGAAGTTGTGCTATATTATGGCTATGGAATTGGTAACGTTACCGACATCGATACCGATAACGTTACCAAAATACCATTAAGAATGAATATTCTAGAAAAGAAGGGAAGGTTGTATTTATGAAAAAAGTGAGAAGACTGGCAGCACTTACATTGACAGCAGCTATGACAGCAAGCATGCTGACAGCTTGCGGCGGCGGTTCAGGAACCGAAGAGACCACAACAGCAGGTGGGGGGGCACCGACAGAGACTACGACAGCGGCAGAAGCAGAAGAAACGACGGCAGCTGAAGCAGGTGGTTCTGCAGCAGGAGAGGGAGCTGTGTATTATCTGAACTTTAAGCCGGAGCAGGCAGACCAGTGGGTAGCACTTGGCGAGGCTTATACAGAGGAGACCGGAGTTCCTGTAACTGTGGTTACAGCAGCTTCCGGGACCTATGAGCAGACTTTGAAGTCCGAGATGGCCAAGAGCGAGGCTCCTACTTTATTCCAGGTAAATGGACCGGTAGGATTGGCTTCTTGGAAGGATTATTGCTATGACTTAAAGGACAGTGCCGTATATAAAGATCTGTCAAGTGATGATTTCGCCCTGATCGATGAGGACGGAGCGGTAAAGGGAATCGCCTATGTAATCGAGACTTATGGATTGATCTACAACAAAAAACTGTTAAATGATTATATTGCAACCGAGGGTGCAGTGATTTCTTCTCCAGAAGATATCAAGGATTTTGCAACCTTAAAGGCTGTGGCGGATGACATTCAGGCAAAGAAAGATGATCTGGGAATCGTCGGCGCATTTACCTCAGCTGGTTTTGATGCCTCCTCTGACTGGAGATTCAAGACCCATCTGGCCAATCTTCCTCTGTACTATGAGTACAAGGCAGATGGTATTTCTTCCACAGATGCAGTAAAAGGAACCTATTTAGACAACTTTAAGCAGATTTTTGATCTGTATATTACAGATTCTACCTGTGCACCAACCTTGCTTTCCGGCAAGACTGGAGAGGATGCTGCTTCTGAATTTGCATTAGGTGAGGCTGTATTCTATCAGAATGGTACCTGGGCTTACGGTGATATTCAAGGCAACGAAGTAGCAGATGAGGATCTGGGCATGCTGCCGATCTATATCGGTGCAGACGGTGAAGAGAAACAGGGATTGTGTACTGGATCTGAGAACTACTGGTGTGTAAACAGCCAGGCTCCAGAAGAGAACATTCAGGCAACTCTGGCATTCCTTCAGTGGGTGGTAGAGAGTGAAACCGGCAAGAACGGTCTGGCAAAAGAGATGGGATTTGTAACCCCATTCAGCACCTTTACTGAGGAGTATCTGCCAGCCAACCCACTTTTGGCAGCGGCCGACGAGTTTATGAAGAACGGTACCACTTCTGTTACCTGGAATTTCACAACCATGCCTTCCGAGGAGTGGAAGAACCAGCTGGGAAGCGCTATGTTGGAATATGCACAGGGAACCGGCCAATGGGATGCAGTTGTGACCGCATTTGTTGATGGTTGGGCAACTGAGTATCAGGCAGCAAATAACTAACACGTTGGAAGAAGCTTTTTTGAAAAGAAATGAGGCGGGGCGGGTGGTATATGCCTACCCCGCTATTTTTAACTGGCCCCTTTCAGGGGATCAAGACAGGAAATTCCCTTATGGTCATCCAAATCAGGAAAGGCCATTATGATTGAGAGAAAGGATAAGATTATGGATAAAGCGATTAAGAGGTATTTCCCCGTTTTTGTTTTGCCAACCCTGTTAGCATTTACCATGGGTTTTATTGCTCCGTTTATCGTAGGCGTATGGCTGTCTTTCTGTAAGTTTACCACGATCAATGATGCCACATTTATCGGTTTTGGCAATTACACAAAAGTTTGGACGGATGGAAGCTTTGTACATGCATTATGGTATACCACCCTGTTTACCATAGTCAGTGTTGTATTCATCAACTTTTTTGCATTTGCGGCCGCCCTGTTACTGACAAAAAAGATCAAAGGAACCAATATTTTCCGTACGGTATTTTTTATGCCCAACCTGATCGGAGGTATCATCCTGGGGTATGTGTGGAGCCTTCTGTTAAACGGGCTTTTGCTTCCCTTTGAGAAGACGTTGACGTATTCTTCTGTCTACGGTTTCTGGGGACTGGTGATTCTGATGTGCTGGCAGCAGATCGGTTACATGATGATCATTTACATTGCAGGTATCCAGAATATACCAGGAGATTTGGTGGAGGCGGCTAAGATTGACGGGGCCAATGGCTGGCAGATCCTTAAGAATGTGACGCTTCCCATGGTTATGCCATCTATCACAATCTGTACATTTTTAACCTTAACCAATGGATTTAAGTTGTTTGACCAGAACCTGGCATTGACCAACGGAGAGCCGTCCAAGATGTCGGAGATGCTGGCATTAAATATCTTCTCTACCTTCTACGGAAGAGCCGGATGGGAAGGGGTAGGCCAGGCTAAGGCAGTCATATTCTTTGTTTTGGTAGGGATTATCGCCGTGACTCAGAATGTGCTAACCAGAAGAAAGGAGGTACAACAGTAATGGGAAAGAGAAGACAACAGAAAAATATGATTATGACTCTTGTGTTTTCCGTATTGTCCGTACTTTGGTTGTGTCCGATTGCACTGGTTGTAATCAATTCTTTTAAGAAGAAGGCCTATATCAGCCGCCGTCCGTTTGCCATTCCTACGGATAAGATGTTTGTGGGGCTGGACAACTATATAAACGGTATTGAAAAAACCGGTTTGATTGAGGCATTCGGGTGGACACTGTTTATCACCATCGGTTCCGTTCTGGTGATCATCCTGTGCACTTCCATGTGTGCATGGTATATTTGCCGCGTGAAGAATGCATTTACCAGCATTTTCTACTATCTGTGTCTGTTTTCCATGATCGTGCCGTTCCAGATGGTAATGTTCCCGCTGTCTAAAATTGTCAATATGCTGCATCTCAACACGCCGTGGGGGCTTATTATCGTGTATCTGGGATTTGGTGCCGGGCTTTCGGTATTTATGTTTACTGGATTTGTAAAATCCATTCCACTGGAGATTGAAGAGGCAGCCATGATCGACGGATGCACTCCGATCCATACGTTTTTTGATGTGGTGCTTCCAATCATGAAGCCAACCTGCGTAACTGTGGCAATTCTTCAAACCATGTGGATCTGGAACGATTATCTGTTGCCATACCTGAATCTGGATATGAAACGATTCAAAACCGTACCGATCGCTATTCAGTATCTGCGAGGCGGTTACGGCTCCATCGACATGGGAGCAATGATGGGAGTTCTGGTGCTGGCAATTATACCTATCATTGTGTTCTACCTGTTTTGCCAGAAATACATTATTGAAGGTGTTGTGGCTGGTGCAGTGAAAGGGTAAAATTTGTAAGAAATACTTTTACAAAATGAAAAATTCTGTTATGATATTCTAAAAATGTTGAAGGAGGTCCACAGGGTGCGAGAGTGTGGGATACTGCTTCCCATAGCCAGCCTACCGTCTAAGTATGGGATTGGGGCATTTTCGAAGGAAGCATATGATTTTATAGATAAACTAAAAAAGGCAGGGCAAAATTACTGGCAGATTCTGCCTGTAGGGCCTACCGGGTATGGAGATTCTCCATACCAGTCATTTTCTGCATTTGCTGGCAATCCCTACTTTATTGATCTGGAGCAGCTGATCCAAGAAGGGCTTCTCACAGAGAAAGAGTGTGAGGAGGCAGATGTTGAGAAGGATGCCAGGGTCATTGATTATGAGGCTGTCTATAAGACGCGCTTTGTAGTGCTTCGGAAGGCCTTTGAACGGTTTAAAAAAGAGATGGGCCAAAACCTTACAGAATTGGCTGGAATTCTGGAAAGAGATCTCTGTGAGGAGACCAAAGAGTACTGCTTTTATGCTGCGGTGAAAAAGTCGTTTGGAGAGAAAAGCTGGGCAGAGTGGGATGAGGATATCAAGCTGCGCAAGCCGGAAGCAGTAAAGCGGTATCAGGAAGAATTGGCAGATGAGATTCTTTTCTACGAGTTCCAGCAGATGGAATTTAAGAAGCAGTGGGGGAAGCTGAAGAAGTATGCCCACATGCAGGGGATCCGGATCATTGGAGATATTCCCATCTATGTGGCCTTTGACAGTGCAGACAGTTGGTATCATCCGGAATTGTTCCAGTTTGATGAGGAGTGCCGTCCGGTTGCAGTGGCAGGATGCCCTCCAGACGGATTTTCTGCTACAGGACAGCTGTGGGGGAATCCTCTGTACCGCTGGGATTACCATGAGAAGACCGGATTTGCATGGTGGATGCGGCGGATGGAGTTTTGCTTTGACCTGTATGATGTGGTGAGAGTGGATCATTTCCGGGGATTTGATGAATACTATTCGATTCCAGCCGGGGAAGAGACCGCTATGCATGGAACCTGGATGAAGGGACCAGGGCTCTCCATCTTTAAAAAGATGAAAGAAACATTGGGGACAGTGGATATCATTGCTGAGGATCTAGGGTTTTTGACTCCAAGTGTGCGGAAGCTTTTGGAGGACACGGGATTTCCAGGCATGAAGGTACTGCAGTTTGCATTTGATTCCAGGGAGACCAGTAATTATCTGCCCTATTTTTATCCCCATAATTGCGTGGTTTACACAGGGACTCACGACAATGACACGGTGAGGGGATGGTATAAGGCTCTGACGAAGGAGGATCGGAAGCTGGCCGTTGATTATATGAATAATGCCGACAGCCCGGAGGAGGAGATTTCCTGGGATTTCATTCGGCTGGCTCTTTCCAGTGTGGCAGACCTGGCAGTGATTCCTATTCAGGATTATCTGGAACTTGGCGGAGAGGCCAGGATCAACCTTCCATCTACCTTAGGCGGGAACTGGATCTGGAGAATGAAAGAAGGAGAATTTACACCGGCCATCATCAAGCGCTGCCGCCAGATGAACCGGTTATATGGAAGAGGAATGTAACCATGGACAGCATAACCATCAAAGATGTGGCCAGGATCTGCGGCGTAGGGGTTAGCACAGTATCCAGAGCAATCAACAACCATCCGGATATTAATGAAGAGACAAAGAATATGATCCTCCAGGTGATCAAGGAGAATAATTATATTCCCAATAACAGTGCCAGAAATTTAAAGCGCTCGGTATCCAGGGTGATTGTGCTTTTGGTAAAGGGAATTGATAACCCATTTTTCAGCAATATGATCCGGATCTTCGAGGAGGAGATCCAGAAAAAACGATATTCTGTATTCCTCTGCCGTGTGGAAGAGGGAGAGGATGAAGTGGATGTGGCCATTGAAGTGATGAAGGAGAGGAAACCCAAAGGGCTCATCTTCTTAGGAGGCTGTTTTTCCCATAGTCATGAAAAGCTGGAGCAGCTGGATATTCCATTTATCCTGTCCACCATTGCCGTGACCAATGACATGGAGAAAGGGAATTTTTCCAGCGTTTCTGTGGATGATGTTCAGGAAAGCTATAAGATCGTAAGCTATCTGTGTGAGCAGGGCCATAAAAAGATTGGGATTCTGGCGGCAACACCCCTGGATGAGAGTATCGGCAAACTGCGCCTGGAAGGGTATAAAAAGGCACTGAAGGACCATGGGATCACGTTTGATCCGTCCTGGTGCTTCTTCAGTGATGAAGATATTGAGTGTTATACAATGAATAATGGGTATCGGCAGATGAAGAGAGTGATAAAGTCAAAACAGGATATCACGGCCTTGTTTGCCGTCTCGGACAGTATTGCCATCGGGGCATGCAAGGCTGTGTTTGACGCTGGGAAATCGGTGCCGGAGGATTATTCGATTGCCGGATTTGATGGTATGGAGATGGCTCGCTACTATAATCCGGCTATCACCACGATTCGTCAGCCAGTGGAGGAGATGGCTCATGCCACGATCCGGATCCTGTTTGATATTATCCGGGACAAGGCTCAGAATCAGCAGAAGGTCTTTAAGGGGCAACTGATCGAAGGGCAGTCTACCAGGGCACGGTAGACTGCCCTTCTTATTGAATCATCACCTGGCCTCCGCTGACTGCAGAGCCGTCTGCTGCAGCTTCTTTCACTACGGAGAAGCTGGGAAGGTATTCATTGCCAGATAAGTCTTTGATGGAGACGGTAAGTCCGCCTGGATCCAGCTGGAAGGTGACCAGACCGTTGGCCTGATCGACAGAAAGTGGCTGAACTACGGTTCCGGATGTGGTTGTGGCGTAAAGAGATGAATAATCGATGCCAGATTGGGTATCTTTTACAGTAAGGGTTAGAATTCCTTCATTAACATCATAGGAAACCAATTCCGGAGCACCGTCATCCAGAATGTCAATCACCTCATATTCCGAGAGGGACATGCCGTTAAAGTTCTTCATATAGACATCCAGAATCCCGTTGGTGGAGATAACCGCCGTATAGGTATTTTTTCCGGTTCGTGTTAAGTCCAGGGGTTCTGAGTTTAAGGTGATGGTTACCTCCTTTAACGGCAGATAGGACTTGATGGAAAAGGTTACGGTTGTGGTACGGTAATCATTGGTCTCTGCTACGGATAGCTCGTATTTGGGCTTGGTTGTAGCCAGAAAAAAGATGATGGCGTTGATGATGATAAATGGCAATATATAGAAGAGAAGCAGCTGAACGAGATCCGAATCCAGAATGGAATAGCTGCTTCTTGGCATAGCGGTTCTACGATACGTAGTGCGCTGGCTCATGACAGAATCCTCCTTTCTTCAAACTCCCTATAGCATATCAGAAAATTCAGATTCTTACAAGTTTATCTTCTAAATTACCAAAAATTATGTTATGATAACAATAGTGAAATTGTTGTGAGTAATCCAAAAAGAGAGGGTTTTCCATGATTAAAAAAGCAGCAGAATTTGCCGCAAAGGCTCATGAGGGAACGGTACGGAAAGGAAGCTGTCTTCCTTACATTGTACATCCCAGGGAAGTAGCCATGTTGGTCTCCGTAATGACAGATGATCCGGAAGTGATCGCTGCCGCGTATCTGCATGATGTGATTGAGGATGCCAATGTTGCTTATCAGAAGCTAAAGGAGGAATTTGGGTACAGAGTCGCAGAGCTGGTTCAGGCGGAAAGCGAAGATAAGACAAAGACATGGAAAGAACGAAAGCAGGCAACGATTGACCGCTTAAAAGGGGCAAAGCGTGAGGAAAAAGTAATCGCATTTGCGGACAAGCTGAGCAACCTGCGGAGCACAGCCACAGATTATCTGGTAATGGGAGATGAAATCTGGCAGAAGTTTCATGAAAAAGAGAAAGGGATGCATGGATGGTACTACGGAAGCTTAAAGGATCATTTTAAGGATTTCAGAGAGTATCCTTTTTATCAGGAGTATTGTCTTTTATGGGAATATGTATTTAAGAAGGCTAAGGCGGCGGAATAGATATGCCGCCTTAAACTGTTTTTTGCAGCAAGATCTGTCAAGTCTTACGGGAAAGGAACAATATCGTGAAAATCATTCATTGTGCTGACCTTCATTTGGATTCCAAGATGAATTCCAATTTTGATAGAATAAAAGCAAAAGAGAGGAAAGGAGAGATCCTTCATACCTTTGAACGGATGGTGGAATATGCCTCTGAACAGGGGGTAGATGCTATCCTGATAGCCGGTGACCTGTTCGACACCAGGAATATCTCTGCTTCTGTCAGAAATACGGTGCTCTTTAGCATAAAGGATCATCCGCTGATTACCTTCTACTACTTAAGGGGGAATCACGATGCTGACAATTTTCTCTCTGGCCTGGAACAGATTCCGGAGAATTTAAAGCTTTTTGGATCCCAATGGCTCTCTTACAGGCAGGGGGATGTTGTGATCTCCGGCGTGGAATTGTCTTATGAAAATGCCGGATCAGCTTACGTGTCCCTGGTACTCAATGCCCAGGATTTCAACATTGTCATGCTTCATGGACAGGAGAGTGAAAGCAATGCAAAAGACAAGACAGCGAGTATTCACCTGAAGGCATTAAAAAATAAGGGGATCGATTATCTGGCTCTGGGGCATATTCATGGATACAAGAAGGGGGCATTGGATGCCCGCGGTATCTATTGTTATCCAGGGTGCCTGGAGGGGAGAGGTTTCGACGAGTGCGGGAGCCATGGCTTCGTGGTCATGGATATCGATCCGCTTTCCAGAATGTATACCCATACATTTGTCCCATTTGCCAGAAGGACTCTGTCTGCTGTCACAGTTGATATCACCGGCTGCGATACGACTGCGCAGATGGCTGCCCGGATTTCCTCTTCTTTACAGGAGACCGGATGCAGAACGGAAGATTTGGTGAAAATCATTCTGACAGGTGCCCTGGATGTGGAGGTTGAAAAGGATGTGGACTATCTCTTGGCCCGTTATTCAGATCAATATTATTTTGTAAAGATTTATGACGAGACCTATCTAAAGATTGAGACAGAAAACTATCTTCTGGACAAATCCTTAAAGGGTGAGTTCGCCAGACTGGTTATGGGGGATACTTCCATCTCAGAAGAAGATAAAAAGAGAATCATTCGCTATGGTTTTCAGGCCATTGCAGGGGAGGAGGTGCAGTAGCGGTGAAACTGTTGTCCTGTCATATTGAGAATTTTGGAAAGCTGAAGGACTGCTCCCTGGATTTTACAGATGGGATTCACATGATCTGTGAAGAAAATGGGTGGGGAAAAAGCACGTTTGCTGCATTCATACGAGCCATGTTCTACGGCCTGGAGGGTGAGCGGAAAAAAAGCATTGAGGAAAATGAAAGAAAACGCTACAAGCCCTGGCAGGGTGGTGCCTTTGGTGGCTGGCTGATGTTTCAGGTGGGGGAAAAACGTTATAAGGTCTCCCGGATTTTTTATGATAAAGAATCCAAAGATGAGTTTGAACTAAGGGACGGGGATACCAATACCATATCCAATGATTATACAAAAGATCTGGGAAAGGAATTGTTCCAGATCAGCAGAGACTCTTTTATGAGAACAATTTTCATTGGACAGAACAGTTGCGAAACCTCTGCTACAACGGACATCAATGCACGGATTGGAACTCATGGAGACAGTTCCCTAGACTTAAACAGCTACGAGGCAGCCAATGCCAGGCTGACCGCGCTTCTCAATAAAATGACTCCTTCAAGAATGACGGGAAGTCTTGCAAAGCGCATGGATCACATCACCCGCCTGGAGCGAATAGTTCAGGACGGTGCAGGGATCCTGGAGAGCGTGGAGACCTATGAAAGGTATCTGCAGGCCCAGTCACAGAATTATGAGGAGTTACGGGATCAGGTCAGGGAGGCAGGCAAACTGCAGACAAGTGTCACACAGTATCAGAGCACTCTGGCGGCAATGGAACAGAGAAAACGCCTGAAAGATGTGGTTACAACCAGAGCCCGGCAGTGCCAGATGGCAAAGGATGCATTTCCTGGAGAGATTCCGCCTATGGAAAAGGTAGAAGAGCAGCTCTCTGCCTGCAGAACCATGGATCTGGCGGCAGAACGCCTTTCCTTGTGCAGGCTGTCGCCTGGGGAGGAGGGGGAACTGGCGCAGCTTAAGATTACATTTGCGCAAGGAATACCAGAGCAGCAGACAATGGATGAGATGGCAAACGCTGTGGCACAGCTTCGGACATTCCGCCAAAACTATGGAGAAGAACAGTTAAGTCAGGACGAGATGGCAGCGCTGAACCGTCTGGAGCAAACCTTCTCTCATGACACAGAGGATATTTCTGCCATCACGGCCAGATGGAATCTTCGGAGTACGAAACAGGCCGCTTTGCCTTCCAAACAGGCCGCTTTAGCCGCCTTGAAGGCTTCCGGCGTTTCCTCTGCACACAAGAAGAAGGGAGTCCCAGTTCTTGCAGCCGGAGGAATTTTTCTTGCCATTGCAGGCCTTGCGCTTTTGTTTGCTTCACAGGATATTCCTGGGTTTATCATGACAGCAATGGGGGCAATTCTTTTCGTAGCAGGGATTCTGTTACATAAAAGAAAAGCCAAAGTGCCGGATCCGGCGTTGGTTTCCCAGCTGGAGGAGTTGAGACTAGAGATCGAAGAGGACAGAAATTTTATAGAACGAACAGACCGGGAGGTATCTCAGTACCTGTGGAATCACGGCAGAGCGCTGGATGGACCCTTCAATGAGGCGGCTGTCTCCTCCATGCTGCATCGGTTGATGGAAGAATCCGTCCGGTATTTGGATTTAAAGCGGAAATATGAAGCAGGGCAACATTCTTCTCTGGCAGGACAGATTCGGGAATTACAAGAAAGGATTGGCGGCTTTTTTAAACAATATG
>JAETTS010000887.1 GCA_021769025.1 Enterocloster bolteae | reverse complement strand
GTCCACCCTATTGTAGAACATTCATGGGGACAGCGTGTGGTTCGTTTCTATGACCCAGATAAACATATTATTGAAGTTGGCGAGAGCATGAAAATAGTATGCAAGCGTTTCTTAAACAGTGGAATGACACCAGAACAAGTAGCAGAACGCATGGATGTACCTATGAAATTTGTCAATGCCTGTATGCGATAAATTCCAGTTTATTAAAAATCCGAGGCTTCTCCGGCTCCAATACGTTTGTGGAAGGATTTGAACCTTCGGTGCGTTACCGCACACCACCTTAACAGGTCGCAGGATGTCCAGGGGACATCCGCTTTGCGACGACCGGAGTGGAACGGAGAGGCACCATAAACCTCTCGGACACGCAAACGTAAAGTGGATGGGGCAGGACTCGAACCTGCGGTGTTTCTGTGTGACGGATTTACAGTCCGCTGCCCTCGCCACTAGGCATACCCATCCAAAAGGCGACCAGAGGGAATCGAACCCCCATGAGCAGAGCCACAATCTGCCGGATTACCATTATCCTATAGCCACCGTAGCTCCTGCGGGACTTGAACCCGACATTTCCGGCTTGAGAGGCCGACGTCCTGACCTTTAGACCAGGGGACCCTACAGCAGGCATTTTCCAGCCTGCTGTTCTCTTATTGTTTCTTTTTCTTATCTTCCATTCATGCGCTGATCTGTATCTGCGCCGCTGTATCTGTAACCAGAATATCATCCAGACGTACCTGCAGAACCGCTGCAAGCACCACCAGATTGTCTATGGTCGGCAGGGCAACACCCTGTTGCCACTTGTAGATGGCCTGCGGAGTGGCAAAGCCGAAAACATCCTGCAGATCCCTTACCGATAACCCTGCCTGCTTCCGCAGCCCTGCTATGTTCTGCCCCGTCCTTACCATATCTATAACCGGCAGATTCACCATGATCCTCACCTCCTGCTATTTGAAATCAATATTCAGGCGGCAATGCTCCATATGGGACTTGAACCCATGACTCCTCGATTAAAAGTCGAGTGCTCTCCCAACTGAGCTAATGGAGCATAAAAATACCGCCTACCTCATACAAGATAAGCGGTACATAGATCCATGTTCTGTTTCCGGCAGGTTCCT
>JAETTS010000886.1 GCA_021769025.1 Enterocloster bolteae | reverse complement strand
AAGCTGTTCATCTTTGTAACATCTCCTGTGGGAATTCCCACCATTTCCCCTTTATCCATTCCATTGGAAAAAACAAGCTCCATCGGGCGGCACATATTGAAGAATGCAGCATCATGCCATCCTTCTGTCTTCCCGGCCTTCTGAGGCTCCACGCAGCCAATAATATTATACTCGCGGGCATCTGCAAGAGAAAGCCCTCTGTTCTGCAGGGAAGGAATGATCACCTCATCATTATAGTACGCCGGAAGTCCGATTCCCGTTCTGGTAAGCTCTGCTGCTTTAATTAAAAATTCATGAGGAGAGCCGTTCCACACCCGGACAGAGAGCGATGGCTGAGGCAGATGCACATGCATGGATGCCTGAATACACATAACGGAAAGATCGTTGGTCACATCCTCCCCATCCTTATTCTGCCCCCCTGCAATCAGGTTCTGGAATAAACTGTATCCGGCAAAGCCTTCTGCAGAAGCTGCGTCACGGCATTTGTTCAGGTCATTGAGTTTTACCCAGATACAATCCATCAGCTCCTGGGCAAACTCCCGGGTAATGTTGCCGTTCTCCATATCCTTCTGATAATAAGGATACATATACTGATCAAAACGTCCCGGTGAAATAGAATGCCCGCTGGATTCCATCTGTAAAAGCTGCTGCACAAACCAGAAGGACTGGCAGGCCTCATAAAATCCCGACGCTCCCTTTGCGGGAACACGGCTGCAATTCTGTGCAATAATCTGCAGTTCCCGTTTCCGCACCGGATCACTGCAATTAGAAGCCATCTCATCTGCCAGCATTGCATAACGCTGTGCATATTCCATTACCGCTTCACAGCTTAAGATCACTGCTTCAAGGAAGCGGGAACGTCTGGCATAGTCTCCGTCTCCCACCTGACACTTCTGAAGTTTCTCTTGTGCTTTTGCCTTAATTCCTTCAAATCCGATAGCAAGAACCTCTTCATATTTTACCGTAACATGACCTACTCCATTGTAAAAGTAATTGCCTGGTGTAAAAATATGATGTTCAATCGCCTTAATTGCTTCCGGAGCCATATAAGACAGCGCCAGCTCGCTGGTAGTTTTCCCTTTCCAGTATTTATGTATTTCCCGAAGTTCC
>JAETTS010000885.1 GCA_021769025.1 Enterocloster bolteae | reverse complement strand
TTTTATCTCTCCCGGCCCGATTCCAAGCATGGGGGAAATGGCCCCGTGAAGTACATGGTAAACCCCATCATACTTTCCCGTCTTTTCATAGGCGGCCAAATCCCGGGGATTTTCAACCACCATTATGGTCTGATGATCCCTTTTCCCACTGCTGCATATGGGACACAGCTCCTGATCCGTCAAAGTAAAGCACTCTTTGCAATAGCGCACCTGCTCTCTGGCATTTACCATGATCCCTGACAGGCGCTCCACCTGCTCCTTGGGCATATTAATAATATGAAACGCCAGTCTCTGTGCTGATTTTGCACCAATCCCCGGAAGTTTGGATAACTCTTCTATTAATCTGGTAATCTGGTTGCTGTAATAATCCATGACTAGAAAGGAAATCCTCCGCCCAGACCGCCGGTCAGTTTTGCCATAGCGCTGCTGGATTCCTCTTCCATCTGACGGAAGGCCTCATTTACCGCAGCCATTATCATATCCTCCAGCATCTCCACATCATCGGGATCCACTGCTTCCGGTGCGATTTTAACAGCCGTAACTTCCTTTTTGCCGGATACCGTCACCGTTACTGCACCGCCTCCGGATGATGCGGAATATTCCTTAGTTTCCAGTTCTCTGGTGGTTTCCTCCATCTGCCGCTGCATCTTCTGTGCCTGTTTCATCAAGTTGTTCATGTTGCCCGGCATTCCGCCCGGAAATCCGCCTCTCTTTGCCATAATAGTCTCCTCTCGTCTACCCGATATCGTCTTCTATGGTAATATCCATATGGATATGATCTTTCAATTCATCATCGCTTACGTATATCGTATCCATCCGCTCCCCGCTTCCCAGAAGACGGGTTTTAAAATAGATATCTTTGCCATACGTATTCTTTACATACGTTTCCAATTCCCCCATAATCGTTGGACGCCGGCCAATCTCATAATTGTCAACATTTGTGAACACCACGCAAAGGCAGCTGTCACCGCTGGGCTCCACAATCGTATCACGAAAGCTGGAACGGATAACACCTCCAAGAGCGCGGACAATCTTGCCCCACTGGTTGCGGATCAGCTGCAGATCTTCCAGCTGGCCTTTTGGCAGGGTTACCTGCTGCGGTGCTGATCT
>JAETTS010000884.1 GCA_021769025.1 Enterocloster bolteae | reverse complement strand
GGAGATATCCAGTGCCTGGGCAACCTGGGTTTGGGTCTGATTTTTATAGTACCGCCGAAGGATAATCTCCTTCTCCTTTTCTCCCAGCTGTCCGATCAGCTTCTCCAGAACCATATGGTTTAAAAGTTTTTCCTGGCTCTCATTCGGATCCTCGATCTTGTCCATCAGGCACAGGCTGTTCTCATCATTTTGATTCACTGTCTTGTACAGCGATTCTACCTCGGCTCCCGCCTCGATGGAAGCCGCCACCTCCTCCTTGCTGGCTCCTACCTGGGCTGCGATTTCCTCTATGGTAGGTTCTCTTCCCATGGAAAAGCACAGTTCCTCCCTTACCCCTTTCACCCGTATGGCCATCTCCTTGATGGAGCGGCTGACCTTGATCATGCCGTCATCCCGCAGAAACCGTTTGATCTCTCCCGCAATCATAGGCACCGCATAGGTGGAAAAACGCACCTCATAGGACAGATCAAACTTGTCTATAGCCTTTAGAAGCCCTATGCTTCCAATCTGGAACAGATCCTCCATATCGTACCCTCGGCCCTGGAACCTTCTGACAATGCTCCATACCAATCCTACATTATCAAGTACCATCTGATCCCTGGCCTCTTTATCTCCCTGGTGCGCCTTTCTGATAAGTTCCATTGTGTCTTCCATGGAGTCACCTGCCGATCTGCTTTTTCATAGTCACTGTCGTGCCATTCCCTGGCCGAGACTCCACCAAAACCTGGTCCATAAAGGCTTCCATAAAGGAAAATCCCATGCCGGACCGTTCTCCTGTCGTATCCGTGGTATACATAGGCTCCATAGCTTTCTCAATATCCGGAATTCCCACCCCCGTATCCTTAATGGATACCGTTAGTTCCTTCCCTTCAATCTCAGATTCTATGTAAATGGTTCCATTTCCATTTCCATACCCATGAATCACCGCATTGGTCACTGCTTCGGACACAGCGGTCTTCACGTCGTCCACCTCCTCCAGAGTAGGATCCATACGGCTCATAAATACAGCCACCACCACTCTGGCAAACTCCTCATTCTGGGATCTGCTCTCCACCTCCATATAGAACCGGTTTCTTCCCTCCGCTTCTTGGATATTCGGTGATGCTTCCTGA
>JAETTS010000883.1 GCA_021769025.1 Enterocloster bolteae | reverse complement strand
ACTTTCCCCTGCACTCCTGATTGGAATATACGTTCAGAGGTATTTCATAATCCCATGTATGAAGAAACGGGAACCTGTCCGAGTTTCCTGCAAAGTGGAGTTTCCTTTCCAGCTTTCCCGGATCCAGGGAGTTTAATTGGGTCGTATAGTCCCAGATTTCCTGAACAATAAACTTTACGCCAGAATGAACGCCCTGCTCCAGCAAAAACGTTTTCACCCCATGGGACGGGACGATTAATACCTCCGCCTCGTTACAGAGCCCAATGGTATCCGGCACTGCTCTTCCCGGATTTTCAGCTATCATGGCCTCCAGATTATGGATAAATATCACAATCCGCCCATGATAAGCTTTGATATGCCTTACCAGTGTCCGCTCAAATTCCAGCCCGTTCCCGGTCGGAAACTGGCATATGACAATGTCTCCGGCATGAATGCCTGCAATGATCCCGTCCAGTCTGCGTGCACGGTTTTCTGCGCTCTCCCCGTCCGCACGATATCGGTAAATCCCCATTTCCCGTATTCCCAGGGTATGGGCAATATCGACAGTCATATGCTGCACATACTGCCTGGTGCTCATGGAAGACATCCCATTCAGTTTTGTAAGATATACATTCACGAGATTACTACCTCCTTTAGCCTCCACATTCAACTAAGGGGATGTCCTTTTTGACGAAACATCCCCTTCTCATTAAGCGAACATATTCAGCAGAGCCAGAACAACCCACATAATCCCAAATACAGTATGGACAATTTTAAGGGCTTTCTTATCTGTGTTAAATACAAGAGCCGCGCTGTACGCTGCCAGTATCATCTCCAAAAATGTCACCACATTTACCGGGTTTAATCCTGTTCCTAACATAATCTTCCTCCTGCTATTTAAAAATATTTATTTCAAAAGGGCCGCATATGCAGCTGCCTCTTCTGACATTGCCTCCCGTTTCTGCAAGGCGATCTGCTCCCTGATCTGCTCTTTCTGATCCATAACCTGTTTTAAGAATGCGGCCAGTCCTTCGTAGCTGTCGAACACATGCTCTGCCGGGATAAATGTTTTGTTATGCAGTGTCTGCCTGAATCCGAGAATCAGTTGATTGTGCAGAAACGCCTGTTTCACTG
>JAETTS010000882.1 GCA_021769025.1 Enterocloster bolteae | reverse complement strand
GGCTGTGCTGTTTTTCCGATTATGTGGAAAACTATGGGGAAATGCTGGCAAGACAGGTTATGGATTATGACTTCTGTAAAGAAAAACTCCTGTTTAAGCTGGTCAATACCGGTTTGAACCAGGAACTGCTCCTCAATACGCCCCATATTCCCTTCCTTGACCTATCCATTATCTTTTACGTGAGGCTGGAAGAAAAGGATTGCATGGAGGTGGGGGTTACGGTCAATGAATATCTAAGGGAGGCATGGAAGGTGACAGCGCAGGAGTTATACCAGCAGGCATTAAGGAATGCTCCTGAAAAAATGCCGGCCAGGTTTGTCGAGATGGATGAGACTGCTGTGTCCTTATTAGTAATGGATGGAGAAATCACACCGGAGCTCTTAAACATGCTGCCGCCTGTGGAGAACATGAAGGATAATACCCTGTACTGCCTGACGAATCGTCTGATCAGAAATGGGGCTTCTGTTTTGTTATATCCCGGAGTGTTAAAGGAATGTGCCGCAACATGCGGAAAAAACTTAGTGATTCTTCCAAGCAGTGTGGATGAGGTCCTTATCATGTCCCTCAGTGATGAGAACAGGCTGAGTGATCTGACGGAAATGGTCCTGGGTATCAACCAGTCGGTATTGGAACCGTCTAAGGTGCTTTCCGACCACATTTACCGCTATGACTGCCAAAATGACCAGATTGTGATGGTGTAACCCATAAGGAAAGGAGCAGTCATGCATGTTCATAAATATGCGGATTTAGCCTGTTTTCAGGAGATTGGAGTGGGAGGCATGCTGCCGGCTACAGAAGAGTACCGGGAGTTCATCAAAAGACTCCACCCGTCCCAGTTCCTCTCTGGAGGCGT
Organism: Enterocloster bolteae; assembly: GCA_021769025.1. The sequence continues at coordinate 260 of JAETTS010000882.1, read as the reverse complement.
TCGGGCCACGCTCTATGAGATTTCCTATTCCTACACCACCATAAGGGGGAACGGGAGGACGGCAAAGAAATACACGCTGCTGAACCCGGATCACGAGGAGGCAGGCATAGAAATTGAAATGAAGCTAAGGGACTGGGTAAGCAGCCATAACGCAAAACGGCCGTACCGGATGATCTCCAACGTGACCATTCTGGAGATGAAGCCAATGGCTTTTGCGAATATCCGATTTGAGAGTTAGGACCGTTTCATTCCCTCATTTC
>JAETTS010000881.1 GCA_021769025.1 Enterocloster bolteae | reverse complement strand
TAGGATTGGAGGGTTGACACATGGTTAAGCTTATAGAAAATCAGGTTACGTCATACAAGGAATTTCAGATGATTAAGATCACTGAGGAAGTGAAAAAGGCGGTGGAGGAGAGCGGCATCAGGAACGGTCTGGTCGCCGTCATAACAAAGCATACCACCACCGGAATCATGGTAAACGAGGCGCTGCCCTGTGTGGAAAAGGATATCGAGCTTCTGCTGGAGCGGATGGTTCCCACGGATTACCCTTACGCTCACACCCACATGCTTCCCACATACGGAACCTGTTCAGGCAATGCGCCGGGTCATCTGAAATCCATGCTTGCAGGTAACAGCTGCATGTTCCCTGTGATAGACGGGAAGATGGTGACAGGCGGGGAACAGAATATATATTTCGTGGAGTTTGACGGGCTCCAGATTCGCAAATACCTTATTGAGATAATTGGTGAATAGTCGCCTTTACAGGAGAAGAGAGGTGAAGCTATGGTTTTCGGACTGAATTTTACGTTTCTGAGCAAATACGGTTTCTACTATATTGAGGGGTTAAAGGTTACGTTGCAGCTGGCGTTCTGGACGCTTATACTGGCCAGTATCGTGGGTGTGGTTATGGGAATGATTCGGGTACAGAACTACAGAATCGTCAGCAGTATAATCGACGGATGGATTAACTTTATCCGCGGCGTGCCTATTATGGTCCAGATCTTTATCGTATACTACGGAATTGCCACCTCTCTTCCACAGTTTTGGGCAGCGGTGGTTTCCCTGACGGTTAACAGTTCCGTTTATAGTGCGGAGCATACCAGGGCGGGAATGCAGGCTGTAAACAAGGGGCAGATGGAGGCAGCCAGATGCATCGGCATGTCGAAGCTCCAGGCCAACTGGTACATAATCATTCCCCAGGCCATTAAAAATGTGCTTCCGTCGCTGTGCAACGAGTTTATTCTACTGATTAAGAATACTTCCATCGTATCCGTAATAGCGCTCCATGAGCTGACATACACATCCAACTCTGTCAGGGCCAACACATTCCTGGCTTTTGAGCCGCTGATTGTGACAGCTTTTATTTACTTCATTATTACCTATGTTCTGAAGAAGCTGGTCGGAATACTGGAGAGGAG
>JAETTS010000880.1 GCA_021769025.1 Enterocloster bolteae | reverse complement strand
ATAAGGGCGCTGCTGTATCTGGAAAGCCAATGGCGCCAACAGATTCCAACGGATGTAAATTTACATATAGGCCATCAGGCCGCAATGGATTTGATGCCCTACCAGCTGGATCCGGCAAAGCTTGCCCTACAGCGCCCCAGACAGAGAATACTGATTGCGGATACAGTGGGGCTTGGCAAGACTCTTGAAGCGGGCATATTGATGACCGAACTCATTGCCCGGGGAAAAGGGAATCCTTGTAGTTACAGTCAAGAGCATGATGACGCAGTTCCAGAAAGAAATGTGGAACCGTTTCACCATTCCCTTCTATCGACACACTGAAACGGGATGTGGAGTACCGCACCCATTTGGAAAATGCATATTGGGATATTATCGTTATCGATGAAGCGCAGAATGTGGCGGAGCGGGGAGACCATCAGGCACAGCGTTCCCGCCTGGCAAAACTATTGGCGGATTGCAGCGATACGATGATTATGCTGTCGGCCACATCCCATGACGGCAGGGCGAAAAGTTTTGCGTCATTGATGAATATGCTGGATTCCACTGCCATTGCGGATCCCCAGAATTATACGCCTGACGATATTAAGGGGCTCTGCATCCGGCGGTTCAAAAAGGATGTGAAAGATCAGGTCAGCGGCTCTTTCCTGGACAGAAGAATCACCCTTGAGCGCTGCCATGCTTCCGCAGAGGAGGAGCATGCTTTTGCTGTCTTTGCCGAAATGCAGCTGGAAATGGATTTGGGGAAAACCAGGGGGACAGGCCAGCTGTTCAAGACCAGCCTGGAGAAATCCCTGTTCTCAAGCCCGGCGGCCTGTATCAAGAGCATTGAAGCGAGACTAAAAAGCTACATCAGAAATATAACACAGACGACATCAGGGATATTTGCCTGTTGGAGAAATTAAAATCAGCATTGGAAGCAATCGCGCCTGGGAAATTCACCCGTTACCAGAAGCTTCTTGAACTGCTGCGCAGCAAAGAGTATGGATGGAACCCGGCGGATACCGGTGACAGGGTAGTTCTTTTTACGGAGCGCATCGAAACCATGAAATATCTTGCGGAAAGGCTGCGCCAGGATTTGGGCTTAAAAGCAGATGCCATCCAGGAGATTTCCGGA
>JAETTS010000034.1 GCA_021769025.1 Enterocloster bolteae | reverse complement strand
GAAGATTTTCCGGTGCTACCAGAGGAGCGGCTATTGGGCATGTATCGCCGGAGGCGGCCAGAGGCGGCCCATTGGCGTATGTGAGAACTGGCGATATCATTGCCTACGATGTGGAGAAGCGACAGTTGAACGTAGTGGGAATTGACGGAAAGGAGATGTCCTTGGAGGAAGTGGAGAAGGTGTTTGAGGAGAGGAAAAAGGACGGGTTTAAAAAGCCTTCCGGACGGAAAGGGATGTACCGCAGATATACAGAGCATGCCCTGTCAGCCATGGAGGGAGCCGGTTATTAAGAGGTAATGTGAAAAGGGGGACGATGAAAAGGGAAGCTGTGAAAAGGGGCAACGGTTAAAGAGATAACGATTAATGAGAAAAGAGGATGACGAATTATGAAAGCAGAATATATTACACCTGCGGTAACCTTGTTTAATGAGGCGGGAAAGCCGGATTATGAAAATTTGGGAAAGCTGTATGAACATTTGATTGCAGGGGGGATCAGTGGAATTCTGGTGCTGGGAAGTATCGGGGAATTTTTTGCAGTCTCCAAGGAGGATAAAAGAGGAATCATTGAGTTTGCTGCAAGGAAGAACAAGGGGAGGGTGAAGCTTTTTGTGGGAACCAACAGCATGATTCCCGGGGAGACGGTGGAACTATCCAATTATGCTATGGAATGCGGGGCAGATGGGGTGGTGATCGTACCGCCGTACTATTTTACTTTGACCCAGGACAGCATCTACGATTTTTATGCAGAGGTTGCCGGGAAGGTTTCGGGGGATATCTATATCTACAATTTCCCGGATCGTACCGGGTATGAGATTTCCCCTCAGGTGATGGTGAGGCTGGCAGAGGAATTTCCCAACATTGTAGGATGTAAGGATACCATTCCGGGGATGGCCCACACAAGGGACATTATCAAGCAGATGAAACCGATACGGCCTGATTTTAAGGTGTACTCAGGGTTCGATGATAATTTCGCCCACAATGTGCTGTCTGGTGGCGCAGGGTGTATCGGAGGGCTTTCCAACGTGATCCCTCAGTTTTTCAAAGGGTGGATGGATGCGTTTGAGCGGGAGGATCTGGCTGAGATTTCACAGAGGCAGGAGACCATCGACCGCCTGATGGATATCTACAATGTGGGAGTGCCCTTTGTTCCCTATATTAAGACCGCAATGAAAGCCATGGGAATCATCGGATGCGACAAAGCTACCTTCCCTCTTCCGGTGGCAACGGATAAGGAAGTGGAGGAACTTTTGGGGATTCTGAGGCGGGAAGGATTTTAACATTTCTCAGAGTCGGATTTCTTAATTTTCCGTATAATGATTGACATTTTATTGTCAAGATGGTACATTGTGTGTGCAACAAAAGGATTGCAAGTTTTGTTTCAGGAAGGGAGTTATTATGAGAAAATCAACGAGAAGAATGGCATCTGTCTTCACGGCAGCGGCTATGGTACTGTCTCTGGCGGCATGCGGCGGCAAGAGCAGTGAGGAGACGACTGTGGCTACTACAGCTACGGAAGCGACCACAGAGGCAACCACGGAAGCGCTTACAGAAGCAGCCGAGCCTGAGGAGAAGAACCAGCAGGCGGACATCGTAGTCATCGGTGCAGGCGGCGCTGGCATGACAGCGGCGATTCAGGCTGTGCAGGATGGCGCTACGGATGTGATTGTGCTGGAGAAGATGCCGATCACCGGAGGTAACACAACCCGTTCTACCGGTGGTTTAAACGCTGCGGAAACCATATATCAGGATGAGGAAGAGATTGAAGATTCCGTAGAACTGTTTGTGGAAGATACCATGAAGGGCGGTAAGGAATTAAACGACAAGGAACTGGTTACGGTTATGGCTGAGAATTCCAGCGATGCCGTGGATTGGGTCAACGAATTAGGCGCTGATTTAACGGTTGTAGGTATGTTTGGCGGTGCCAGCGTAAAGCGTATCCACAGACCGTCCGATACATCGGCAGTAGGACCGGTTCTGGTAAAGACTTTGAATCAGGCAATTGCAGATTTAAAGATTCCGGTGCTTTTAGAGACCAAGGCGGAGAAAATCCTTCTGAATGATGAGGGTGCTGTATGTGGTGTCACAGCCACAGATAAAGACGGCAAGGAATTTACCATTGATTGTACGGCAGTCATCCTGGCTACCGGTGGTTTCGGGGCAAATTCCGATATGGTAATCCAGTACAATTCTGATCTGGCAGGATTTGCAACCACCAACCACAGCGGCGCTACAGGAGATGGCATCGAGATGGCCAAAGAGATCGGGGCTGCTTTTGTAGACATGGAGCAGATCCAGACCCATCCTACCGTAAATCCTGACACTCAGACTATGTATACAGAGGGTGTTCGCGGCAACGGGGCAATTCTGGTCAATAAAGAAGGCAAGCGTTTTGTCAATGAGCTGGAGACCCGTGATGTGGTATCTGCTGCGATCCTGGAGCAGACGGATGGCGTGTGCTATCTGGTGTTCGACCAGGCAGTAAGGGACAGTCTGGCGGCAATTGAGTCCTATGTGAAGGCCGGTATTGTAACAGAGGCAGACACACCGGAAGCGCTGGGAGAGGCTATCGGCGTAGATGGAGCGACTTTGGCAGATACGTTCAAGACCTATGCAGGATATCAGAAGGCAGGCAAGGATGATGAGTTTGGCCGTGAGAGCATGGAGCTTCCCCTTGACCAGCCAAAATACTATGCGGCCCTGTGCGCTCCGGCGATCCATCACACCATGGGTGGCGTGAAGATCAATACAGAGGCAGAAGTTCTGAAAGAAGATGGGACTCCGATTCCAGGATTATTTGCCGCAGGCGAGGTAACAGGCGGCGTCCACGGAGCCAACCGTTTAGGCGGCAATGCAGTTACAGATATTGTTGTATTTGGACGGATCGCAGGTTCTTCTGCAGAATCCTATGTAACTACCAACGGCGGCCATACCGAGCAGGAGATCAAGGCGGAGGAAAGCGAAGCTTCGGCAACTCCGGCAGTGGAAGGCAACTACAAAGACGGAACCTATGAGGGTGTGGGCAAAGGCAACAACGGCGACATCAAGGTTCAGGTTACCGTTGAAAACGGCAGCATTACTTCTATCGAATTGACCGAGCATGGTGAGACAGAAGGCATCTATGAGGCAGCTGAGAATGGTGTTATCGCAGATATCATCAAGAATCAGACGGCAGACGTAGACGCTGTGTCCGGCGCAACCAATACCAGCAACGGTATCATGGAAGCTGTGAAGAACGCTTTGGCGGACGCGCAGTAACAGACGGGCAGAAGGAAGATATTAAATTAAAGATAACAGATTAAGTTAACTCACAGGGCCTTCGTCTACAGACGGAGGCCCTGTTGGATTTTACCAATTATGTAACGTTTGACTTTCCGAGATAACGTAGCTGGGAGAGGGGCTGAATGGATTGCCATTGCCTGTGGACAGAAATTTTCCATCACTCCACATTTTCCTTGGCAGCGGCGGATGCCATAGCCCGGTACCGCTCTTTTTCTTCTGCCATTTCTTCCACAGTCTTTTGTTTCAGGGTAAAGCCTTTCACCGGGCGGTAAGGAACGACTTTTTGTTCCAGCCTTTTTTTGGCCTTCTGGATTTCTTCCCGGTACTGAGGCAGCCAGGGCTCTCCTGCCACCAGCATCTCATCTACCATCTGGCGAATCTCGTCAGGAGTGCACACTGCACCGGTAAGAGGATCCATCATAGCTGCCTGGTAGAGAAGACGGATGTCGGCGTGTACGGCTGCCTCCAGGGCAAGCTTCTGTACCCAGACGCTTTGGGAGCAGATGGCGGCACAGCCCAGAGGCAGATCGCCTACTTTAGGTACGGATATTCCGTTAAAATCCACGTAGCAGGGAACCTCCACCACACACTCATCCGGAAGGTTGGTGATGGTTCCGTTATTCATCACATTAAAATGGCCTCTGTAGGTTCTTCCTGTCTCCAGGCTTTCGATGATATAGCTTCCATGTTCCAGGGAGCGGTTTTCAGGCGTGAACTGTCTGGCAGGCTCCTTCAGCCAGTTGGGAAAATCCGTCTCGAACCAGTTCCTGCTTTCCTTGCAGACACGGAGATAGCCGGCAGTTTCCCCCTGAATCCATTTGCTGTAGTTAATCCATTTTTCCATATCTTCCGGGCGCTTTCTGTACCACATCAGATACTCGGAGAGATGGCCGTTGGATTCAGTGGAATAGTATCCGAAGTTTTTCATCACATCCAGCCGGATATTCTCGTCACAGGCAAAATCCGCCTCTGACATCCGCTCATATAAATCCCCGGTGCGCTCGATACCGTCTGTCTTGACACTGATATACCAGGTCTGGTGATTTAAGCCTGCACAGATGATATCCACATCCTTTCGGTCTCTGCCCAGTGCCTTTGCAATCTGCTCATGGCCGTGCTGGACTCCGTGGCAGAGCCCGTAGGTTTCCACCTTGCCGTACACATTGCAGGCCCAAGTCACCATAGCGTTGGGATTGGAATAGTTGAGAAGGATACATCCCGGTGCGGCCACTTCACGGATATCCTTGCAGAATTCAAGCATTGCATGAATCCCCCTCTGGCCGTACATGATACCGCCGATACACAGGGTGTCCCCCACACATTGATCCACCCCATAGTTTAAGGGGATTTCCACATCGGTTGTAAATGCCTCCAGCATACCGATGCGGACGCAGTTAATCACGTACTTGGCATCCTGAAAAGCCTCCCTCCTGTCAAGGGTGGAATGGATGGTAATGTCAAGGCCATTTTCGTCAATGTCCCTCTGGCAAAGCTGAGTTACCATTCTTAAATTATCCGGGTTAATATCTGTAAATGCAATCTCAATATGCTTAAATTCGGGAACAGTCAAAAGATCTGCAACCAGTCCCCTTGTGAATCCGATGCTTCCTGCACCGATAAATGCTACTTTGAACGACATAAACATACCTCCTTAAGTAAAAAATTGATTGTTTACATTCCTGGGAATGTGTGATACATTTTTTGGTATGGACACAGGAATATATCTGGAGTTAACCTTATTTTAGGGGGTTGGATGCAAAGATGCAAGCGTAATTATTTGATAAAAAGGGTAATATTTTGATGATCAATCAGAAAATCCAATTTCATTATTCCAAAATACCAAGTGATATGATATAATATTGGCTTGTATCAGACTCTTTTTGCTGGAAAATTGTGTAGTAGATTGTGTGGTAAAAATAAAAAGAAAGGCAGAAACCCTTGAAAATCAAGGTTTTTTGAACAGGTGACGATAAAAATGAAACTTGGCATCGTCGGTCTGCCCAATGTGGGCAAAAGTACATTGTTTAATTCCTTAACAAAGGCAGGAGCAGAGTCCGCCAACTATCCTTTCTGCACCATCGATCCCAATGTGGGAGTGGTGGCAGTTCCCGATGTAAGGCTTAAGATGTTAGGTGACTTATACCACTCGAAGAAGGTTACACCTGCAGTCATCGAATTTGTGGATATTGCGGGGCTTGTGAAGGGAGCATCCAAAGGGGAAGGGTTGGGCAACCAGTTTTTATCCAACATCCGCGAGGTAGATGCCATTGTTCATGTGGTTCGCTGCTTTGAAGATACCAATGTGGTCCATGTAGACGGTTCCATCGATCCCTTAAGAGATATTGAGACCATCAATCTGGAACTGATCTTCTCGGACATCGAGATTCTGGAGCGGCGGATTGCCAAGACCTCCAAAAGCGCCTTTAATGACAAGTCCCTGGCGAAAGAAGTGGAATTATTAAAATCTATGAAGGAGTTTTTGGAGGAAGGGAAATTGGCCCGCAGCTTTCCGTGTGAGGATGAGGACGATCTGGCGTTTCTAAACTCGTTAAATCTATTAACCTGGAAGCCAGTTATCTTCGCTGCCAATGTAAGCGAGGAGGATCTGCCAGATGACGGCGGTTCCAATACTTATGTACAGAGTGTCCGCCGGTTTGCCCAGGAGAATGACTGCCAGGTATTTGTCATTTGTGCCCAGATTGAGCAGGAGATTGCGGAACTGGAGGATGACGAGAAAGCCATGTTCTTAGAGGATTTAGGATTGAAAGAATCTGGCCTTGAGAAACTGATTGCAGCCAGCTACAGCTTGCTTGGCCTGTTAAGCTTCTTGACCTCCGGGGAAGACGAGACCCGGGCGTGGACCATCAAGAAGGGGACTAAGGCGCCCCAGGCTGCCGGAAAGATCCATTCGGATTTTGAGAGAGGGTTCATCAGGGCTGAGGTCGTGAATTATCAGGATCTGCTGGATTGCGGCGCTTACGCAGCCGCAAGAGAGAAGGGGCTGGTGCGCCTGGAGGGTAAGGATTATGTGGTTCAGGACGGGGACGTGATCTTGTTCCGGTTTAATGTCTAGGAAATGAAATCATAGGACATGCTGTGGAAGGCGAGAATGGAAGCAGATTAGTGAGAGAGAATGGCATTTCAGGAACTGTGAAGAAATGGGGTGGATAAGCTTGGTTTCTTGCAGTTCCTTTTTTAAATTTGTCACCGAGAACTTCTTTTGTGCCAGTCTGTTAGCAGAGACAGGTGTAAGAGAGAGCCGAAAGAGCATCTGATTAAAACGGTGGGGAGAAGAACCGTGCAGGTAAGGAGAATGAACCGATGGCGAAACAATATTTGTTAGGAATTGACATAGGAACCAGCGCCTGCAAGGCCGCGCTGTTTTCCGAGGATGGAAAGGTGGTGGCAATGAGTTCCGGGGCATATCCTGTCTATTATCCAAGGCCTGGGTGGGCAGAGCAGAATCCGGATGAATGGTGGGATGCGGTCTGTCATACGGTCCGGAGGGTGTTGTCGGACAGTGGCACGGCTCCGTCGGACATTGCCGGGGTAGGGATAGACGGCCAGAGTTGGTCTGCCATTGCCATTGACAGGGAGGGAGATGTTCTGGCCAACACGCCGATCTGGATGGATACCAGGGCACAAGAACTCTGTGATGAATTAAATGAGCGCATCGGGGCGGATCGAATCTTTGGGTTGTGCGGCAATATGCTGCAGCCCTCCTATACCACAGCCAAGATTCTGTGGTATAAAGAGAATCTTCCCCAGGTGTACAAGAGAACCTATAAGATTCTCCAGTCCAACAGTTTTATTGTATACCGCCTGACAGGGAAGTTGTCCCAGGATATCAGCCAGGGATATGGTCTTCACTGCTTTGATATGGGGACAGGGCGGTGGAATGAAGAAATGTGCGAGGAGATGGGGATTCCCTTTGGGCTTCTGCCGGAAATGGTTCCCAGCCATCAAATCATCGGTACCGTGACACACACGGCAGCAGAGCAGACCGGCCTGGCACCGGGAACTCCTGTGGCGGCGGGAGGACTTGACGCGGCATGTGCTGCCCTTGGAGCCGGTGTGATTCATCCGGGAGAGACCCAGGAGCAGGGAGGGCAGGCTGGAGGAATGAGCATCTGTATGGAAGAATACAGGGCGGATCCCCGCTTGATTCTTGGACGTCATGTGGTTCCGGGACAGTGGCTTTTGCAGGGAGGAACCACCGGAGGCGGAGGGGTCATGCGCTGGCTGGAGAAAGAGCTTGGAGAGTATGAACGCAGCGTGGCGTTGGAAAAAGGAAGGAGTGCTTTGGAGCAGTACAATGACAAGGCTGCAAACGTTTCGCCTGGAAGCGACGGACTGATCTTCCTTCCTTATATGGCAGGCGAGCGGTCTCCCATCTGGGACCCCCATGCGAAAGGGGTGTTTTATGGGCTGGATTTTGGAAAGACAAAAGGACATATGATCCGCTCATGTATGGAAGGGGTGGCGTATTCGCTGAAGCATAATCTGGATATTGCCTGCAATGCGGGGGCTTACGTGAAAGAGTTGATTGCAGTAGGGGGATCCGCCAATTCGGAATTGTGGATGCAGATAAAAAGCGATGTCACAGGAAAGCCTTTGATTGTGCCCCGTTCCGACACGGCGGCCACCTTGGGGGCGGCAATTTTGGCCGGAGTGGGAGCCGGGGTCTATGCAGATTTTGAGGATGGAGTTTCACGGACGGTGACGGTTGCCAGACGGTATGAGCCTAACCTGGCAAACCATAAGAACTATAAGAAAAATTATGACATTTATATTGGACTGTATGAAGCTTTGAAGGGATTGATGAGCAGAGGATAGGGAGCTTCCAGCCAACATTTTCCCTCATTCCCCACATCCCGTCAACATGAACGTTCCCATGTCGAACCTTGCCGCATTCTGTCGGTCGAATGTCATTGATTTTTCGTGAATTTAGGGGTAAAATGAAGAAAAATTCAAGGGAGGTGCATACATGGAAACACCAGCAGATATTCGTTTCGTACATCTGGGCCTGGGCATTGAACACTTGCGAAAGAATATCTCTGTATTTGGGTTCCCGATTGCTTTTTATGGGATCATCATTGGCGTCGGAATGCTATTTGGTCTTTTGCTTGCTCAATCTGATGCCAGACGCAGAGGACAGGATCCTGACGTTTATTTTGATTTTGCATTATATGCAATAATCTTTTCAATCGTAGGAGCCCGCATTTACTATGTGGTTTTTAACTGGAATCTTTACAAAGATAATGTTATTCAAGTGCTGAATTTACGGGCAGGAGGACTGGCAATTTACGGAGGAGTCATAGCGGCTGTGCTGACGCTGCTTGTGTTTACCAAGGTAAAAAACTTATCCTTTGTCTCCATGGCGGACACTGGCTGCCTGGGATTGGTACTTGGCCAGAGCATCGGAAGATGGGGAAATTTTTTTAACTGTGAAGCGTTTGGAGGTTATACAGACAGCCTTTTTGCAATGAGGATCAAGCGTTCTCTGGTGGATGAAAGCATGATTTCACAAGAACTGTTGGACAATCTGATTGTAGAATCTGGTGTGGAGTTTATTCAGGTGCACCCCACATTTCTGTATGAATCGATATGGAATCTAGGACTTTTGCTTTTTATGTTATGGTATCGGCATCATAAACAATTCGATGGAGAGATGTTGCTTATTTACCTGCTTGGATATGGCTTGGGCAGAAGCTGGATTGAAGGGCTCCGTACAGACCAGTTACTTTTCTTCGGAACAGGCGTTCCTGTTTCCCAGGCATTATCCATGATTTTGGTATTCACATCAGCATCTATTTTATTGTACAAACACATGAAGCTAAAAAACATACATAAAGGAGAGGTAGTATGACAAGTTCTAAAGAAGAATTAATTCATCAGATCGAGGTGGCTAGGAAGGCCTTGGACCAAAGCATTGATGAAAAACGGCAATACGACGAGATTTATAAAAACAGTGTTGAACTGGATTCTTTGATTGAACAATATATTGTAGCAGAATATTAGTCAATACTATATTTGGGGGCGGCTGTGGATAACCTTGCAGCTGCCTTCTTTTTTTGTGAATTTTTTAGAAGTTTTCCTTGCCATTTCCAAGGGTTTGTACTAGAATTAAGATACACAAGTGGTGGAAAGTGGAGTGAAGTGGTAGAAAATGGTTATAAAGTGGAATTGTGTGTGGCGGCGGGGAGGATGTTCGGAGAAGCCCCTGCAGACATTTCCAGGAGAGCCAGAGCAGATGGCAGGTGAGTAAGTATGTTCATGGGTGAGTACAGTCATACAGTAGATGCAAAGGGACGACTCATTGTCCCTTCAAAATTCCGGGAGCAGTTAGGCGACGAGTTCGTAGTAACCAAGGGCTTAGACGGCTGCCTTTTTGCATATGACAATACGGAATGGAAAGCCCTGGAAGAAAAGCTTCACGCACTGCCTCTCACCAACACCAACGCCAGAAAGTTTGCCAGATTTTTCCTGGCAGGAGCCTCCGCTTGTGAAGTAGACAAACAGGGAAGGATTCTTCTTCCGGCCATCTTAAGAGAATTTGCAGGCATTGACAAGGATGCTGTGCTGGTAGGGGTGGGAAGCCGTATTGAAATATGGAGCAAAGAATCCTGGACAAAAGCCAATGTATATGATGACATGGAGGAGATTGCAGAGAATATGGAAGGCCTGGGCATATGATATTTAAGCACAAGTCCGTACTGCTTGAAGAGACCATCGACAGTTTGAATATAAAGCCAGACGGTATATATGTAGATGGAACACTGGGAGGTGGCGGCCATGCAGGCCAGGTGTGTCGGCGGCTAAGGGGCAGCGGGAGGTTGATCGGAATTGACCAGGACGAAGATGCGATACAGGCAGCCTCTGAGCGGTTATCAGCATTTGGTGGCAATGTTACGATTGTAAGAGATAATTATCAGAAGATAAAACAGATTCTTGAAGGGTTAGAGATTGAAAGGGTAGATGGAATCTATCTGGATCTTGGGGTTTCCTCCTACCAGCTGGATACGCCGGACAGAGGATTCTCCTACCGGGAGGATGCGCCTTTAGATATGCGCATGGATGTGCGAAACCCTGTGACGGCGGCTGACATCATCAATGAGTACGGGGAGATGGAGCTGTACCGGATCATCCGTGACTATGGGGAGGAAAAATTTGCAAAAAATATTGCCAGGCATATTGTGAAAGCCCGGCAGGAGAAACGGATCGAGACCACAGGGCAGCTGACAGAGATCATAAAGGCTGCCATTCCCATGAAGATGCGGGCCACCGGCGGCCATCCGGCCAAGCGGACCTTTCAGGCTGTCCGCATTGAGCTAAACCATGAGTTAGACGTATTGAATGATTCCATCGATACTATGATTGACCTGTTAAATCCAGGGGGAAGGTTAAGCATCATCACCTTCCATTCCTTAGAGGATAGGATTGTAAAGAATCGGTTTCGGGAGAACGAGAACCCGTGCATCTGCCCGCCGGGATTTCCTGTGTGCGTGTGCGGCAGAAAAAGCAAAGGAAAGGTGATTACCAGAAAACCAATTGTACCAAGCGAAAGAGAGATTGAGGAGAACAAACGGGCGAAAAGTTCAAAGTTAAGGGTTTTTGAGCGGGGATGAAAGGAGACAAGTATGGCATCCACAAGACCAAGACCAAAGAGACAGGCCTACGAAGAGGTTTATGTGCATGGGAATACGGTTCTGAAACCAGAACCGCAACAGACTCCTTCAAAGCATCGGGAAAAACAAGAACGGCAAAAAAAACATAGAGAATCCAAAGAGGTACTGAGAAGACGGCGGAATCAGGAAAAGGCGCTTTCCATGAACCTGCCATATGTAGCTGCACTGGTGGCCGCATCATGCTGCGCGCTGTACATTTGTGTGAATTACATACGGCTTCAATCCGGCATGACTGCCAGGATGGATACTATCAAGGATTTGGAGCAGCAGCTAAACACCTTGAAAACCGAAAATGACACGTTGGAGACCAGAATCAATATCTATGTGGATTTGGACTATGTATACAAAGTGGCAACGGAAGAACTTGGTATGGTATATGCCAATAAAGATCAAGTCCTTATGTATGACAAGACAGAAAGCGAGTATGTAAGACAAGATGAGGACATCCCAGCAAATTAGACCAAGAAGAGAGGAAGAGAGAGAACAGATTCCTCATAAAAAAAAGAAGAAGAACAAAGTCTCATCCTATGTACAAGAAAAGCTGGCAGTCACGGTTCTGGTGATCATGCTGGCTTTACTTTCACTTAGCATGGTTCTGTACCGGATCGTAAAACAGAACAATGAGGAGTTTACCAAGATTGTTTTGTCTCAGCATTCTACTTATGACAGCAGGGTGCTTCCCTACCGAAGGGGTGACATTGTGGATCGCAACGGCACCTATCTGGCAACCAGCGAAAAAGTGTACAATTTAATTCTGGATCCCAATCAGATCAGTTCAAAAAAAGAACTCTATCTTCAGCCCACTGTGGATGCGCTGGTAACCTGTTTTGGTTATGACCGGGCGGAGCTTATCAGCCTGATTGAGGAGAATCCGGATTCCCAGTACATCCGTTATGAGAGACGGCTGACCTTTGATAAGAAGGAGGCCTTCGAGACATTGGCCTCCGAGACCAACAAAGCCAACTATGAGGCGGGAATTGCCAACCGGATCAAAGGCGTATGGTTTGAGGATGAGTACAAAAGAGTATACCCCTACAATTCGCTGGCGTGCAATATCATCGGATTTACCAGCAGCGACGGTTCCAGCGGAAGCAACGGTATTGAGCAGTATTACAATGAGACACTGATGGGCACCAATGGAAGAGAGTACGGATACTTAAATGACGATTCCAATATGGAGGCCAATATAAAGCCTGCGGAAAACGGAAACACCGTGGTATCCACCATTGACATCTACATTCAGACGCTGGTGGAGGAGCGGATCCGGCAGTGGATGACCGAGGTAGGCAGCAAGCAAATCGGCGTGGTGGTAATGAATCCCCAGAATGGGGAGATCCTGGCGATGGCCACTGATAAATCCTATGATTTAAACAATCCCAGAGATTTAACCGGTACCTACACCCAGGCGGAGATCGACCGCATGACCGATGAGGAGAAGGTGGAAGCCTGGAATCAGCAGTGGAGGAATTTCTGTTTAAGCGACACCTATGAGCCAGGATCACCTGCCAAGGTTTTTACGGTGGCAGCCGCCTTAGAAGAAGGGATCATAAATGCCAACACCCATTTTCACTGTGACGGCTATCAGACCATTGCAGGGCAGCTTGTAAAATGTACTGCGTATTTAAAAGGCGGACACGGAGATCTCCAGCTGGACGAGACCCTGATGGTTTCCTGCAATGATGCTATGATGCAGATGGCATCCATGGAAGGAAAAGAGGTCTTTAAAAAGTACCAGGATCTGTTTAATTTCGGCAGCGGGACCGGTATTGACCTGGTAGGGGAGGCGGATGCCAGCACTTTGGTATACCGGATTGGGAAAATGGGGCCGATGGATCTGGCTACCAATTCCTTTGGGCAGAACTTCAACTGCACAATGATTCAGCTGGCGGCGGCATTTT
>JAETTS010000879.1 GCA_021769025.1 Enterocloster bolteae | reverse complement strand
GATCATAAGGCCGGACCGGATTGCCTTCCCAACCCTGACTCCTACGATTATGCTTAAGATTGCAATAACAATGGGAAGCATGACAGAAGCTCCCATATCAATGATATACTGAATAATATCTCCAAAAATACCCATGATTCCCTCCTATATCAACAGTTTGGCTTACAACGTCTCCTTCGCCTGCCACTGTCTACTCTGACCGCAGTACATCCAGAATCGCCCTCTCAGTCTTTTCCACTCCGATTCCCGAGATAAAAGGCATACCGGTAATCAGCGGAACACCATAGTCCCGTTTTACTTTAGAGGTTGTGACAATCAGGCTTGCTCCCGAAAGGTTGGATTCGATTTCGGAGATCCTCACCTGACAGATATCAATCTCAATCCCATTCTTTTTTCCCAGTTCCACCACCTTATTTGCCGCGATTGTTGAAGTTGCCACTGCCCCGCCACATGCAACGATTACTTTCTTCTTCATTTCCCATTCTCCTTTTCTTTGATGATTTCCACAATCTCATCCGCTTCCTTTGCAGACATAATTCTCTCCAGTGCCTTCTTGTCCTGGATCACTGCCAGGATGTTCTGGATTTTCTCCAGATGTTTGTTCGGATTATCCACAGCCAGCATGAACACTACCCGCACTGCCACCGGCACGTCATCTGTAGCCATATGAACAAATTCCACCGGTTCCTTCAGGGTAGCGATGCCGATTCCGGCCCGGTTCACATGGCTTACATCCGTATGGGGCATCGCAACGCCTGCGCCATCAATGTCAATACCGGTAGGGAATTCTACCTCCCTGTCCTTTAATGCCTGGACGTAACTGGGCTTGCAGTAGCCAAGCTCCACAAAACGGCCGCCCATGGATTCCATGATATCGTCCTTAGTCTTCGCGTCCAAACCAACGGCAAATAACCCGCTGTCAAGCTCATTCCAGATCATCGAATCACTCCTTTCATGTACTCTGTTTCTTTTGATTTCTCTTGATGACTTTATCTTAGCATTTCCAACAGAAATAGAACAGTCAAAACTGTTGCACGGATTTTTGAAAAGAAATGTAATGAATACATGAATTTAGATCTGATGAAACGATATGCCGCTCTCACCTGGGGAGCATG
>JAETTS010000878.1 GCA_021769025.1 Enterocloster bolteae | reverse complement strand
TGTCTGCAACCAATACAAGCTTGCGGTACAATTTACTTGGCGTGACTCCATCAATACGGGCACCACTCACTATTGGTTTTAAAAGGACAAGCGTGCCTTCCGGAGAAATCAACTGAAAGAGCTCCTCAAGGGCCTTAATGGATGTACCATATAAATTCCTTTGCAAATACAAGGTGCAGCGGGTTTCATCATATAGAATTGTAGTAGATTCTGCTGGATACTGATTATCCGCGAGCTGAATTAATTCATAAGCACCGTCATCATCAGCAATACCGGGAAGAATTTTTTCTCTAAGGTGCAGAATTTGCAACTCCCATACATGGAGCTGATCATCATACCTACAGGCATGGAACATATGGGTATCCCCTAAGATTTTCTTTTTTGTCTCACTAAACGGGCGATCCATCACATGCTGCAACAACACATGGAGATTGTATACCTGCTCGCGCGAAACACCGTTTTCGTCTGTAGTTAGATAATATGGACGGAAGTGATCAAACTGAACTGTTTTCTTCTGATTTGCCATAAGTAATCCCCCTCTGTGCGGATATTGTATCATAATAAATCTGCATGCACGCCTAGTTTGCGGTTACTTCTTTTTTGTGATCTGGTAGATCAGACCGGCGAAGGAGATGAAGATTATAATCAGCTGAAACAGCTCATCATAAGTAACTACACTCACATCGACCACCCCCTTCCAAAAGAGGACAGGGGGCAAGAAGCGTCACCCCCTGTGTGTCGGGGGCCAAACCGCCTACCGTTACTGGCAGCGCCCGGTTCCTTCCGGAACCAGCGTAATTCTATCAGATCCGGCATATATTGTCAAACAAAATGGAAGGAATGATTCGCAGTAAAGAAGGAATTGACCATGGGCAGCCTGTTTGATGGGATTGGAGGGTTTCCTCTGGCTGCCATCCGGAATGGAATCATCCCTGTATGGGCTAGCGAGATTGAAGCCATTCCCATTGCGGTGACCAGGCTTCGGTTTCCGGATATGCTCCATGTGGGGGATATCACCAAATTGAATGGAGCCGGACTGCCGCCCGTAGACATCATCTGTGGAGGCAGCCCGTGCCAGGATCTTTCCGTGGCCGGAGCGAGGGCCGGATTAGCTG
>JAETTS010000877.1 GCA_021769025.1 Enterocloster bolteae | reverse complement strand
CAGATGAAGCAGAAACCAGACAGGGGGATACTGGCGGAGCGGATATTGTAGAAAGCACAGGGAGTGATGAGATTGGCAGCGAAAACAAGAGCGGTGTAGCCGTGGAGACTTCCGATACCGGACAGGCAGCGCCGGCCGCTGTTACGGTAGATGACATCACAAAGGTCATCGTAGCGAAGATCAAGCAGAAGCGCAGCAACAACGAAAAGATCGGTCAGCTTTTAAGGACCTACGGCGTGGACAAGGTCAGCAGCCTTCCTGCTGAAAAGTATGAGGCGTTCCTGACGGATATCTCCCAGCTTTAATTTAAATGGGGGAGAACGAAATGGATGGCAATGATGCTGCTATGCAAATTCCGCTGACAAGTGGGAAGGCAGCCTTAATAGACGCAGTGGATTACCCCAAAATCTGTGGATATAAATGGCGTTTTCATAGCGGATATGCGCGGGCTTTTAAATATAATCCATCCACTCAAAAGAACGATGCCATACACATGAGCCATTTGATCATGCCGTGTCCGCCAGGAATGGAGATAGACCATATCAATAGGGATAGGCTGGATAACCGTAAATGTAATCTCAGAGTGGTAACACGTTCACAGAACTGTGCCAACAGAGGTTCTTTCAAAAACTCAGTCTCGCAGTATAAAGGGGTCCATTGGAATAAGAAGATGGAACTGTGGGAAGCGGCAATAAGGAAGGATGGTATCCAGACAGCAATCGGTGCATTTAACGACGAGGTCGCTGCTGCAAGCGCATATAACGATTATGCCAGAAAGATGTGGGGGGAATATGCAGCCCTTAATGATATAGAAGAGGTGGATTATAAGAGGATGCGCCATTTAAAGCCTGAAAATTCAAGATCCAGATTCCGTGGGGTAACGATGCACAGATGTGGAAAGTGGACAGCGAGACTGACCATAAACGGAAAGAGGAAAACGCTCGGATATTTCACCACGGAAGAAGACGCGGCAAGAGCATATAACAGGGCTTATGAAGAATACACAGGCAGGGAGGGACCAAATGTAATATGAGTAAGAAACAAGTAAAACCAGTCAGGACCCAGGACTTTGCAGGACACAGGCGGGACGGCCACGTGCTGGACCATGCATCGCGG
>JAETTS010000876.1 GCA_021769025.1 Enterocloster bolteae | reverse complement strand
TAGTGGATGGAGTCGATGTTCGCTCCTATAACCTCAAGGCGCTACGGCAGAAGATTGGTTTCATCCCGCAGAAAGCTTTGCTCTTTACCGGAAGTATCGCTGAAAACCTCCGCTTTGGGAATGCTCAGGCAGATCAGGAAGATTTGGAAACGGCCTCTGATGTGGCCCAAGCCTTGGACTTTATCCAGAGCAAGGAAGACCAGTTTGAGACCCATCTAGCAGAAGGTGGAAGCAACTTGTCAGGCGGGCAGAAGCAACGCTTGTCCATTGCCCGTGCCTTGGTCAAGGAGCCGGAAATCTACATTTTTGATGATTCTTTCTCGGCCCTGGATTACAAGACGGATGCCCTTTTGCGCCGCAGACTCAAAGAGGTGACCCAGAACGCTACCGTTTTGATTGTTGCCCAAAGGGTTGGAACCATTATGGACGCCGATCAAATTATTGTCTTGGACAAGGGTGAAATTGTGGGACGTGGAACCCATGAAGAACTCATGGAGTCTAATGCAATCTATCGTGAAATCGCGAATTCGCAGCTGAATAGAGGGGAGGAGTAAGAGATGAAAGAAAATAACTTTAAACGTCTTTGGTCCTACCTTCGTGCCTACCGAGGCAGTGTTTATTTAGCAGTGGCCTTCAAAGTCTTGAGCATTGTCATGGCTGTCTTGGAGCCCTTTGTTCTGGGATTGGCCATTACAGAGTTGACCCAGAATCTTCTGGATATGGCGCAAGGCAAGGCCAACGGTCTCAACGTCTCCTATGTCTTTTGGGTGCTGGTTCTCTATCTGATTCGGGGAACACTCTATTCAGTTGGTGCTTATTATGCCAACTACTTCATGACCAATGCTGTGCAGGCTACCGTTCGTGATCTGCGCAAGGAATTGAGCCACAAGGTTAACCACCTGCCGGTATCTTACTTTGACCGCCAGCAGTTCGGGGATCTTTTGGGCCGCTTCACCAGCGATGTGGAGACCGTCTCCAATGCCCTCCAACAAAGTTTCTTGCAGATTGTGAATGCCATCGGCACCATTATCTTGGTTCTGGTCATGGTTTATTCTATCAATCTGCCACTCGCCCTTGTGGTGACCTTGGTGATTCCGCTCACTTACTTGACTTCGAGC
>JAETTS010000875.1 GCA_021769025.1 Enterocloster bolteae | reverse complement strand
TGAGCGATGTATGCTTTGGCCCAAAGAATCAGGGGCTGTCCAAAGAAGAGGCAGAGGAACGGGCAAAGGCTGCCCTTGCTATGGTGGGATTGGGTGAGGAGTTTTATCATCAGTCGCCCTTTGAGCTGTCAGGAGGCCAGAAGCGCCGCGCGGCCATTGCCGGTGTACTGGCTATGGAGCCGGAGATTCTGGTGTTGGATGAACCCACAGCAGGATTGGACCCCAAAGGACGGGATGAGATACTTAATCAGATCAGCAGGCTCCACAGAGAAAAGAAGATTACAATTGTGCTTGTTTCTCACAGTATGGAGGATGTGGCAGAATATGTGGATCGGATTATTGTTATGAATCAGGGAGAGGTTCTCTTTGATAATGTGCCAAGGGAGGTATTCCGTCATTATAAGGAACTGGAGCAGGTAGGCCTGGCTGCACCGCAGGTAACTTATATTATGCACTCCTTGAAGGAAAAGGGGTTTTCCGTAGATGGAGATGCTACTACCATAAGGGAAGCGAGAGATACAATTCTGGCCGCCTTAGTGGAAAAAAGTCAGGATGATCCAATCATTGAAACGGATTTTGGAGATTAACTTTCAGCTGGTTTGTTTTTTGAAATTATATTTTACATGTTTGAAACCTTAGGAGACAAGACATGATTCGAGATATTACGCTGGGGCAGTATTACCCGGCAAATTCTATTCTTCATAAATTAGATCCGAGAGTGAAGCTTTCGGCGACCCTGGCGTTTATCGTGGCCTTGTTTTTGGCCAAAGGCTGGCCGGGGTACTTGGCGGCCACCATTTTGTTGGTAATGGTGATTAAGCTGTCAAAGGTGCCCTTTTCCTTTATGGTCAGGGGATTAAAGGCCATTGTTATGATTTTGATGATTACGGTGGTTTTTAATCTGTTTCTGACGCCGGGGGAACGGGTGTTAGTTCAGGTCTGGAAGCTTAAGATTACGGATACAGGTCTTCGGACAGCGGTCTTTATGGCGATTCGGTTGATTTATCTGATTGTGGGTTCCTCGGTGATGACGCTGACAACCACGCCTAATGATCTGACAGACGGCCTGGAGCGGCTTATGGGGCCCTTAAAAAAGCTGCGTGTTCCGGTTCATGAGATTG
>JAETTS010000874.1 GCA_021769025.1 Enterocloster bolteae | reverse complement strand
AAGACAGTGGCTGCAGAGACTCGGCGTAAAAACGGAGGCAACTCCGGAGTTGGAACATTCTCTCACGCACTGTGAACAGGAGCTTCTCGCAGCAGCGCAGCCACAGGGAATCTACCGAATTGGCGGATCCGGGGAATTAACCCTTCAGGGAAGCGCTATTAAAAAACATCTGGCAGGGTGTTTTGAGATAGCCGTAATGGCAGCAACCCTGGGGGCGGCCGTTGACCGGATCATCCGGACAAGCCAGATAAGAGATATGGCAGATGCCTTTCTGCTGGACTGCGGAGCCTCTGTACTGATTGAACAAATCTGTGATAACTTGCAGGCGCAGATAAAGGGACAGATAAAGGGTTTTATGACAGGCAGATATAGTCCGGGCTACGGAGATCTTCCTATCGAAACGCAGGACTCTCTGATACGGCTACTAGATGCACCGAGAAAAATCGGCCTCACTGTGAACCAAAGCCATATTCTGATCCCGAGAAAATCCGTAACTGCCATTCTGGGAATTGCGGATCATCCGGTAACTGGATATTTGGCCACTTGCAGTGAATGTACATTGCGGGACGTATGCGCCCTGAGAAAGGAAGGAAAAAACTGTGCTGAACTTTAACAGTAAATTTTATATGCTGGATGGAGGAATGGGTACCACTCTGCAGCAGAGCGGGCTGGCGCCGGGACAGTCGCCCGATCTCCTGAGCCTGACAAATCCAGAGCTGATCACATCCATTCACAGGCGATATGTGGAGGCAGGCTCTGACGTTATTTATGCCAATACCTTTGGGGCAAACCGTTTCAAGCTGGAGGGCTGCGGATACCCCGTAAAAGAGGTCATAGAGAGCGCGGTAAAAGCAGCAAAAGCCGCCTGCAGCCAGGACACCTTGACAGCCCTGGATGTAGGCCCCCTGGGAGAACTGCTGGAACCCATAGGCACCCTGTCCTTTGAGGAAGCATACGATGCATTTGCAGAAGTGATGAAATGGGGAAAGGAAGCTGGCGCAGATCTCATTGTAATTGAAACCATGACGGATTTGTATGAAGTAAAGGCCGCTGTGCTGGCAGCTAAGGAACGGACAGAGCTTCCAGTGCTGGTTTCCATGACCTTTGAAGAGAATGGGAGAAC
>JAETTS010000873.1 GCA_021769025.1 Enterocloster bolteae | reverse complement strand
GTAATTAAATAACCACCCTTTACAATCCTGCTAGACTGAAAGAAAGCCATTTGAGCATTTTACTTAGCTGTTGAATTACACAGACCAGTGGTCCTTGATAAATAGGAATGTTCTAAAGAGATGCATGAGAAAAAGTAAACAAGTCTAAAACAATTGATGGGGGATTAAGTTTCAAATCTCCCACCTCACTCAGTAGACTCTGTCCCCAGCAGGGAGCAGAGCCCAACTAGGACCAGCTGCAACACTGGTCTTCCAGAGTGTGTAAGGTACAGAAGGGCCCCTTTCAGGACTCTGTCAGACCTCGCTTTTCCCAGAACAAATGCAGTTGCTGCCATCCTGAGACACTGAAGCCAAAAGAGTGAGGACAAAACAGCTCCCTTTGGCAACCATCTCTGCTAAGGGAGTTCCCCATCAGAGACAGAGGTTTTTCACTGCTGCTTCAGGTCCCGATCATGGCTGTAATGGCTGTCTGTGGTGCTGACCTTTTCCTCATGAAGTTCTTTCTAAAGAGTAATTTGTCTCCTGATCCTTCCCATGGAACCCACCATGCCATTTTCATAGCCGATGTCAGAATATCTTTTTAAAGAGAACACAACTCAATCCAATTCTACCCTCTGGCATCCAAATCGCTTATCATTTTCATAGCAAAGTACTTTAGAGTGCTGACTCACTCCTGAATCAAAAATCTCATCTAAATCAGTTCCTGGTGAGACTCGGGTATGATTCACCATGGGGCACATCTCTGCACCGTTTATGAGTCTACAGAATCAAGAAAGCAAGATGCATGCTGCAGCTAGCAGAAACTGGTTAACTATAGCCTCTGATCAACTCAGCATCACTTGAAGAGATAGAAAGACAGACAGACATACAAACAGACACACACACATGAGGGGGAGCTTAACAAATGTCTTATTGTGTTATTGTGTTGGTCTTTGGACAGGCCTATGAGGAATTGCCTTGATTGCTGACTGACTTAGGAGGGCCAAGCCCACTGTGGGCAGCACCATTCACTAGGCAGGTCGCTCTGAGATGTATAAGAAAGCTAGTTGAGCTGGAACAAGCCAACAAGCAGAGTCCCTTGGTGGCATCAGCCTCAAGACCTTGTTGTAGTTCCTACTCTGACTC
>JAETTS010000872.1 GCA_021769025.1 Enterocloster bolteae | reverse complement strand
TGTATGCCATAATACCGTTGGCAGCCAGGGTCCTTGCAGCCTCATCTGCAAATTCCGGAGACATACGGCGGGAATCGTAGGCAATCGCCACTCCCTTGGAAGCGCCGCCCTGCTTGATGATGTAGTTGGCAAGGCCCTGAGTGGCTCTGCGGACCACATAAATATTCATACGGTTAATACCGGCTCCGATGATACCGCGAAGTCCTGCTGTTCCAAATTCCAGATCCATATAAAAACGCTCTTTAATTTCGTTCTCATCATCTGCGATGGCACGCAGTTCTGCTTTGGTTGCCTCATCAAAATATGGATTGGACAGCCATTCTTCGTAGATCTTTTTATAATCCTTCATTGTAAAAACCCCCTTCAATTTTGCTGTCTTCTATTATACTTCAAAACTTGGAAAAAGGGAAGACAAACAACAGGAAAGATTATCATTTTATAATGGACAAAAAGCGATTTCTCTGCTCCGCCTGTATCTCCAGGTTCTTCAGCTTTTCCAGATTTCGGGCAGGGATCCACACCTTGTTGGCATTCATATAAAAATTAATCTGCTTCCAATATTTTTCCGGATACAAAAACAGATAATACAGACTTTCCCGGTCCCTGTCAGTGAGAGGATTCATTCTGTCATATGCTGTGAGAAGCTCCAGCCCCAGTTCCTGGTCCCATTCATGTTTTTCCATAACCTTTCTCACAAAATGGTACAGATCCCTCATCTGATCCCCCAGATGCATCTTGTGGTATTCGATCACCGCCACGCTTTTTTCTTCTATTAAGATATGATGCTGATCCAGATCCCCATGGCACAGGTACAGGGGCTTCCTGTCCTTTTTGACGGGAGGCTGGACCTCCGCTGCCTCCAGGGCATCCTGGTCCTCCTGGTATGGCCCCAGCTTCAGGCATTTCCCGGTATTATACGGTCCGGTGCCCTCTGACGGCAGTTCATCCGCTCCGGGCCACAGCTCCCGTATGCCCTGTACCGCTTCCAGGGCCTGGTCGTAAAACATCTGATAGCTGCCGATGACGCACAGCTCAAATTCTGTTTTATTGCGCTTGGACCTGATATAATTCCTGGCCCGCTGCATTTCCCGGTTATGGCGCTCCAGATCCTCTTCCAGAGGGCCGG
>JAETTS010000871.1 GCA_021769025.1 Enterocloster bolteae | reverse complement strand
ACGGTGAGATCCCCGTCGAAGCCGCTGGCTAACTCCAGCAGGGCGGCGATGGTGCCACTCCTTTTTACCTGGCCTTTGGTGGGCTCCATGATGCCGGAAATGGCCTTTAGCAGGGTGGATTTCCCCGCCCCGTTGGTGCCGATGATCCCCAGCATGTCACCTTTTTCCAGGGAGAATGTGATATCCTTATCCGCCCAAAACTCCTGGATTTGGTAATTGTGCTTAATCCGGCGTATTATATATTCCTTCAGGCCGATATCCTTGAAGTCCCCGGTCATGTAGCGGATGGAGACATTTTTTACTTCCAGAATACTCATAGCTGTCCTCCGTTACACGTAATACAGGAATTTGGTGTTATATCTTTTATAGATCCAGCAGCCGATACCCAGGACGATGATGACGTCCGCCGCCATGAGTAGGTGGAACCAAATCGTGGGGATGGTCGCATCGATGACGATCTTACGGAAATATCGGATAAAAAGATAGATGGGATTGAGAAGGAACAGATTCTGCACCATGGGGTCATAATGGTCGATGGTGTAAAAGATGGCGGACATATACATCAGCAGCTGGATAAACACCGACCAAAGATACTGGATATCCCGGAAGAAAACAAAGAGAGCGGAGAGGACCAGCCCCACGCCAATATTAAATAGGATCAAGCAGGATATCGGATACAGCAGCAGGATGAATTTCCAGGTAAAGGTGATCTTATCGATGACACAAAAAACAAAAAAGACACAGAGGGTCAACCCAAAGTTGATCACGGTCTGAATATTTTTGGAAAACAGAAAAAGATACTTCGGGACGTTCACCTTGGTAAAAATGCCGGCGTTGCCCATTAACGATTGCATCCCCTGGCTGGTAGATTCGTTAAAATAGGAAAAGATCAGATTGCCGCAAAACAGATAAATGGTATAGTGCGGCGTGTTCCTCCCAAAAAATTTAGCAAAGACCATGCTCATCACCAACAGCATAAGCAGAGGGGAAAGGACACTCCACGCCATACCCAAAACCGTCCGCTTGTACTTCTTTTTGAAGTCCCGCTTGACCAGTTCTTCAAACAGAAACCGGTATCGCCGGTACCGGTCCAATAGTCTCATATGCAAAATCCCCTTCCGCTCAT
>JAETTS010000870.1 GCA_021769025.1 Enterocloster bolteae | reverse complement strand
TCTCCGTCCCAGATACCATCTGGGCGCATCTTGGCCATGGCAAGTAACTGGAGCAGAGGCCGCTTGGCGTTCCCCTCCGTTGCTTTCCAATAATCAGGGTCAGTTTCGTCCCCGAGCGCAGAGATTGCTTTCTCCAAAACCGGAATACTCTCTGCCCCACTCATACCGTAGATGGTACGAACACCGCCCCCTCCGAACACATTATCCTGACGGTAAATCGCTCCGTAGTTGGATGTGATGTTCAGCCAGAGCTCCCTTGTGCCGCCAACCTCATATGAGTTTACGTTTGCTGGTGAGTCATCCGCCATGTACGGTCTCATGGTGTATGATATCGGAGGCAGGGGACAGGGCGAAGTGGGATTCGGCAATGCTGCCTTCATTGTAGAAACCAGAACAAATCGCCGTATTCGTCCTATCCATTTTGGCGTGAACTACCACAGCGCCCCGTTAGAGTTTACGTTAGTGTTCGGCTCCGACCGTGCATTGGACCGGTATGAAATGGAGGACGTGGCATTGTGGCTTACCGGGTATCAAGACTACCAGTGGCTAACCATAGACCAACCAGATTTGGAGAATGTCCAATTTCGATGCCTGGTTACAAAACTCACTCCCATTACGCACGGATGGCTGCCAGTTGCATTTGAGGCAACCATAGTCTGTGATTGCCCCTATGCCTATGGATATCCATTTGAAAAGCAGTACCAGATAGCCAGCACAACAAACATTTTGTTCAGGAATGATAGTACCGTGAGAGAGTATATCAAGCCTGTTCTTACGTTCCAGCCATTGTCTGGTACAAGAAGTCTCCGCATCGTTAATCATGATGATAATGACAGGGAGTTTTTGCTGGATAAGATACCGTCTTCAGCAGCTGTAGCAGTCATTGATAATGACAATGGGATTATTCAGGATGTGCGGAATGGGTATAACCTGTACGACGGTTTCAATCTGAACTTTTTCCGACTTGTCCACGGTGACAATAATCTGACCATCAGTGGCAATGGGATTCTTACCATGTCCGGAAGGTTCTACCATAATGTTGCGGGATAAGGAGGTGATGGCGTGTATCTCGACTACTCAAAAATAGAGTTTGACAAAAACGGCGCACCAGAAATGCCGGAACTCGTAC
>JAETTS010000869.1 GCA_021769025.1 Enterocloster bolteae | reverse complement strand
CAAGCCAGCTGATGCCAAGGATGCATGCGTAAACAGTAAACTGCATAACCGGCATGTTGCATACCACCAGCTTTTCCGCCTTGACGAACATTTCGTATACTTTATTGCAGGCAGTCTGGAATTTGGTGGTTTCGTAGTCTTCCCGAACATAGGCTTTTACAACGCGGATGCCTGTGATATTTTCCTGGACACTGGCGTTCAGGTCGTCGTATTTCCGGAAAACGGCCTGAAAATATTTGGTTGCGTGGGTCATGATGTATAAAAGAACACATGCCAGGAAAATCACTGCCACGAGGTAGATGCTGGCAAGCCTGGCGTTGACAAGAAATGCCATGGTCATGGCACAGATAAGGCTGGCAGGGGCACGGGTGCACATGCGCAGAATCATCTGATAAGCGTTTTGCAGGTTTGTCACATCTGTGGTTAATCGGGTGATGAGCCCTGCTGTGCTGTATTTGTCAATGTTGGAAAAAGAAAAGGTCTGGATGTTTTCGTACATGGCTTTTCGCAGATTGCGGGCAAAGCCTGTGGATGCGCGGGCGCCGTATTTGCCGCCCAGGACTCCGGTGAGAAGTCCAAGAAGTGCAAGGACTGCCATCAGCACGCCCATATAGCAGATGTGGCGGATGTCTCCTTTTTCCACACCATTGTCAATGATGGAGGCCATGACCAGGGGAATCATTGTTTCCATGAGCACCTCCAGTATCATAAACAGAGGTGTGAGAAGGGAATCTTTCTTGAATTCCCTGACCTGGGCCAGTAGTGTTTTCAGCATAAAGAATCTCCTTTCCTGATATTGTTTTTGATGCAGGATGTTTGTGAAATTGTTTTTCAGAGAATGGTTTTCTGAATGTTTTGCTTCATGTGGTGAATGACATTTAGGAAAATGTCCAGATGCTCCTCCGAAACGCCTTCTTTCAGCATGTGTTCCATACGTTCCAGATTGCGTATTACGTTCAGCTGGTGGCCGACTCCTTTTTCCGTGAGTACCAGGCGTTTTAGGCGCGCATCATTGGAGACCGGTTCACGGAGGAGGAAGCCGCGTTTTTCCATGATCTTCAGGATGCCGGATACGGTGGAGGGGGCAATGTGGAACCGAGCCTCAATGTCTTTTTGGAAGATGTTCTCTGA
>JAETTS010000868.1 GCA_021769025.1 Enterocloster bolteae | reverse complement strand
GGATGCGCATGTCCATGGGAAGAGCCTCGCCGTGTTTCGCTTCGCCAGCCCGAACAGCTCTGCTATGCATGTCTCCCATAGCTCCATATGGGAGTTATAGATTAGAATCGTCCCATCCCCCAGAATGTCGCTGTGGTAGGCATAGTAGAAGCAGATGGCCAGGTCCAGGAAATCCAGATATGGTATCTCCTCCAGCAGCCCCTCATTCCTTTCCTTACCAATCAGGCGATAGCAGATCCTGTCCCTCACATCCTCGAACGAGCGGAAGAAATCCATGTCTATGGCCTTCTTCGATGCCTTTTCCCGGCAGATGTCCAGCAGCCGGTTGAGGATTGACTGGAATGTGGCTCCGGATTCATAAGCCTCCAGGAACGTGTCCAGATATATCGTGGGGGCCACGTTCTGGCCCTGCTCCAAGACTATCAGCCCGTGAAGGATGACCCCGTTGTTCTTCCTCACCTCCTTAGGCTCCACCCTATAGCCGTCTCCCAGCTCCTTTCCCAGCTCGCTGCGCACTTTTTCTACAAACTCTTCTATCTTCATGCTCTCCTTCTTTCTGCGCTGTCTCTGTATTTTCATGGCTGGACAGCAAGGTTCCGCGCGTCCGCCATTATATCAAGGGGATGCAGGCAGCGCTCCTGCATCCCCTATCCGGGCAAATAAAAAGGAGGACCCTCTGCAGAGCCCTCCAAAAACAAATTAAGGAGCATCCAGCTTACACTGGCATGCCCCTCGTTCTATCCATCCTATATTTAGTTATCATGGCACTTCCATTTACAGATATGCTGCTGCTTCATCAGCTGAAAGCTCATAATTCTTCATCAGTATCTTCTGGATGCGTTCATCATTGGCACCTAAGTCACGAAAGCTCCTCACCGCATTCAAAATGGATTTTTGCACTTCCTTTTGCACTTCCTTTTGCACTTCTGACTCTACGATTTTATTAATCTCCGGCTCCATAATCTCCAACAATGCCTTGCACATCTTGTCTCCTCCTCTCAATTCTTCCACTATCTGCCTGTTCGCCCTGATGCTTACCTCTAACACAGAATCCGCCAGTTCCCTGTCGAACTTATGTGTGATCCTGCTTATCCGTTCCAGAAGCTCCCACATCTCCTGTTTCTGTATTCCATCA
>JAETTS010000033.1 GCA_021769025.1 Enterocloster bolteae | reverse complement strand
AAGCAGTGTATAAAGGCGCAGATTGAGCAGTATCATAAATACTGGAATGTGATTCACAATGGAGCCTATTATCGTCTGACAAACCCAATGGAACAGGAAGTGGCTGCCTGGCAGTTTGTCAGCGAAGATAAGAGGGAAAGCCTGATTCAGGCGGTGATGCTGAATACTCATGGGAATCCCATTGTGCCTTATGTGAAGGCAGCCGGGTTGGATCCGGAAAAACAGTATCAAGAGGAAGCTACCGGGAGGATCTATACGGGGGCAGCTTTGATGTATGGAGGGATTCCGATTCCCCAGAGGCCGGAGGAGTCTTTGGCTTATGAGATTTATTTGGTAGAGGTTGATGGATAGGGCCCTAGTAGGAAGCCTGCTGCTTCTTTAAAGGCTGGGGTATATTCGTGTTAAGAATATCATATAACCCCCTCTCCGGGCTACGCTATCTCTGGCTGAAGTAAACCTTGCAGATTCAAGCCATTGTTTTTGATGCATATCCATACTTTTGCCAGCCAACAACGTAGCTCCGGAGTAACGATAAAACATCTGTAGACCATTTTTCACGTCGGTACTTAGCGCACGTCCTTTGGGCGCTTAGTACCGCTACGTGGAAACTTGAGCGAGAGCGTGTCGGAAGATGTTTTATCGTTACTTCGGAGCGGCCCTTTGGATCATCCCTTTGGATCCCCCCACAAAGCGTAATCTTATATAAATAGTTCTAAAATGAAATCAAAGAAAGGAAGCATCCCATGACTAAAAATGAACAAGTCTTTGAAAACCGGTTTGAACGGCACCTGGATGAGTTAAAATGGCTTTACATGGAACTATACGATTCACAAGAGCATTTTGAGGAACTGTGCAGCATGATGAAAGACATGTACAGCCAGAGAAAAGCCGCCCTTAAGAAACTGGATCTGGAGCGGGAGGAGAATCCGGAATGGTTTAAGGGCAATGACATGCTGGGTATGATGATGTACACAGGACAGTTTGCAGGGAACCTGAAAGGAGTGAAGAAGCACCTGGATTATGTGAAATCCTGCGGGGTGAATTACCTTCATCTGATGCCTCTTATGGAGTCCCCCAAAGGACGTTCCGACGGTGGCTATGCGGTAGCTGATTTCAGAAAGGTACAGGAGGAACTGGGTACAGTAAATGATCTGGAAGATCTTGCAACTCAGTGTCACAAGCAGGGGATCAGCCTTTGCCTGGACTTTGTCATGAACCATACATCCGAAGATCATGAGTGGGCAAAGCGGGCCAGGGCAGGTGAGAAGATGTATCAGGATCGGTATTTCTTTTTCGACAACTGGGATATTCCGGGAGAATACGAGAAGACCGTGCCTCAGGTATTTCCCACCACAGCTCCCGGGAACTTTACCTGGCTCCCAGATCTGGGGAAATGGGTGATGACTACCTTTTATCCCTATCAGTGGGATCTGAATTACAAAAACCCTGTGGTTTTCCATGAGATGGTTTACAATTTTCTGTTTATGACCAATCTGGGGATTGATGTGATCCGGATTGACGCGGTGCCTTATATATGGAAGGAACTGGGAACCAGCTGCAGGAATCTTCAGAAGGTACATACCATTGTCCGTATGATGAGGATGATCGGGGAGATCGTGTGTCCGGGAATCCTTCTGCTGGGTGAGGTGGTGATGGAGCCGGAGAAGGTGGCACCGTATTTTGGAACGGTGGAGAAACCGGAGTGCCATATGCTTTACAATGTGACCACCATGGCTACCATCTGGCATACGGTGGCGGTTCAGGATACCAGGCTATTGAAAAAACAGATGGATATTGTCTATGGGCTGCCTAAGACCTACACATTCCTAAATTACCTGCGGTGCCATGACGATATCGGCTGGGGGCTTGACTATGATACCCTGGAGACCTGGGGCATGATGCAGGTTCCTCATAAGAAGTATCTGAATGACTTCTTTACCGGTGCCATAGAAGAAAGCTTCAGCAGGGGAGAACTATACAACAACGATCCTGTGACCAAGGATGCCCGTTTCTGTGGAACAGCGGCCTCCATGTGTGGTGTGGAAAAGGCAGGGTTCTGTAAGGATGAGAGAGGGATGGAGCAGGCCCTTCGCCTGGATCAGATGCTTCACGCCTACATGCTGTTCCAGTCCGGGATTCCTGTGATCTACAGCGGGGATGAGATCGGGCAGGTCAATGATTACACCTACAAAGAGGATCCGGATAAGGCAGAGGATTCCCGCTATATCCATCGGGGAGCATTTCAGTGGGATCTGGTGGAGAATATTAAGAAAGAAGGAACAGTGCAGCAGCAGATGTTTGACGGGCTCCGGACATTGGAGAAGCTGCGCAGCGAGCACGAGGCCTTCACAGGCGAAGCCCAGGCAGAAACCAGGGATTATGGAGATTATGGCCTTCTTGGCATTGTCCGTACGGGAATGACAGAGAGAATTTTAGGAATCTACAATTTCAACTGGCAGGAGAAAGAAGTGGCGTGTGAAATGGACGGAGAAAACTTGCTTACAGGTGAGAAGGTAGGAAAAGGAGAGACGATTTCCATTCCAGCGTATGGGTTTGTGTGGTTGAAAGAGAAGACGGCTTAAGATACAGCCGTCTTCTAAACATTGGGCCAATGGCTAGGCCAGGCAAAGCCTTTTTGGAGCCGTCCCATACTTAAGCAGGGAAGGGAGCCATCCACAGCCAGGGAATTCTCACGGCGATATTGCGCCTTGCCTCTTCATCGGCAGTTTCCCAGGGCAGCGACTCATACAAACGGATAAGCGGGCTCCGGCCCAGGGTATAGCCGGCCAGTACCATGAAGGATGTACGTGCAGGAAATGCGTCAAAATGCATGACATCTTTTCGGTAAGGCCAGGATGATTTGTCCTCCAGAAAGGGAGTTAAAAAGTCCAGGCCAGCCTGGATGCCTGCGCCGTTGGGAAGGGTGTATTCCCATAAGTTATCCTCCGGCTTGGACAGAAGGTAGCAGAGGGAAACCATATTGTCCAGCACAAAGATGGAGTAATTGTACGGCTTGGTGCGGGCCAGTTCCAGCGGAAAGGAACCGTCTGCTGCCATCTGGGGAAGCAGAAACTGTTTATACTGATGGCGGCAGAAGTCCGCGATTTTTTCATTGTCTGTAAATAAAGCGAAGACCGCAGCCTGCAGAAAGAAGCAGACGCTGTGGTTATTTTTTTCGTTCATCTCAGCTATGCCGTTGGGAGATGTTAACATCCATCCAAGATAACGGCGAAACCAGTTTTTCAACCCTTCGTATATGGATTCTGTCATGTGTCCGGAGCGGTGGAGGATTTCGATGGCAAAGGGAACGTCAATAAGGTGAAGGGTATCGATGATACCGATGCCCCGGCCCTCACAGATACCAGGAATTGCCTGGGCGTAGGACAGATGGGGATTCATAGAAGTCTCCTGGTCCAGAAAAAATTCTTTTACAGTGCGAACTCCCTGAAGGGCAAAACATTCTTCACCGGTAAGCCAGAAGGCGGCGGCCAGGTATACCAGGTTGGTGCGCATACGGCGAAGCAGGAACCGGTGGTCATTGAAATTGCCTGGATTGGTTTCCCCGTCACGGCGGATGTAGGGAAGTCCGTCCCGGGTATCCGGGTTGGGCCACCAGTAGTCGCCATTGGAGTAGTAGTCATGGATGCTGCCGCAGCTGCTTGGAGGCGGGGCGGCATCGGTGATATGGGGAACCGGCGATGACAGCGCCTCCTGGGCTTTCTTTTGAATCAAATCTTTTTGATGGAGTTTTGGCTGTATCGCGTAATTCTTCTTATAATAAATCATAATACACCTCATTTTTTATTTATAATCAATTCAATTCTATTAAAATTTCTCATTTGAATCAATTGTAAAAACTTAAGATTCATAGGAAAAAATGTGAATGCAAATTTACAGAACCCAGAATTTTATGTACAATATAGAGACGGGGGTGTAAATAATGAAGAAAATAAAGAAAAAGTCCAAGGTTTATTTTCAAATGTTCTTGTCCTATCTGGTGATTCTGGTGATTCCAATGATGCTGGCCATGGCCCTCTATGTGTATACCTTTCACATTATCCGAAGCCAGGCAGAAGAAATGAATAAAAATCTTCTGGTTATGGTGAAGGATGAACTGGACTATGAAGTAGAGAATATGCGCAAGATTGCCAGCCGCCTGGCTCTTGATGACAGGATTCAGCTTGCATCCAATGTAAAAGGCGGATTTACATCCCAGGATCAGATGAATCTCTACTATATCTATACAGAATGCCTGGCCATCAATATGTCGGAAGATTTTATCGAAGACATCTTCATTGTATTCAACAATACGGGAAAAGTGGTAAGCATAAATGGCAATATGTCGGATCAGCTGTTTTATGATATCTATTATAGGAGCAGTGAGATGGATTTCCAGCAGTTTCGGGAATATATGAACCAGTTCCATTACGGCGATATGCTGCCTATACGGCTGGAAAACGGAAAAGACGTTTTTCTGTTTACCATGACTACGCTGAAGGCGGATTTTAAGGATTCTTCAGCCACTGTCTGTATTGCCATAGATGCAGAGACCATCCGGCAGCGGCTTCAGAGTATGAAATGGTCCGACCCTATGGATGTGATGGTGATTACGGATTCGGATTTTCGGGTATGTGCAGACCAGCAGATATCGGATCGGTTTGAATGGAGGTATGATCTGTGGGAACGGGGCAATCACCAGCTGGTCAATGATCTGGGAGAGCAGCACATCATTTCCATATTGCCGTCGGATGAGGTGAAATGGAAATACGTAAGCGTTATGCCGTTAAAACAGATGGCTCAGGAAGCGGGGAAGGTACGGGCCTTGGCTATGGCCGGAGTGTTTTTGTGTACCACAGTGGGAATTTTAGTTTCTTATTTTATAACGAAGCGCAATTACAATCCCATCAAAATGCTTATGGACAATTTCAGGCAGCATGGGAAGGTGGAGATGGAGGAAGGGGTCAATGAGTATCAATGGCTCAACCATCAGATGGATCAGTTTTTTAAGCAGCATGTGGACGCAGAACAGTTGTTGAAAAAGAACCGGAGGAGCCTGAAGAACTATTATCTGTACCAGCTTCTCCAGGATTATGGGGACGGGAGCTTAAGGGATCAGTACGGCCTGCGGATCAACGGGGATTATAATGTGGTTTTGCTTCTTGTTCCTGTGGTTACGCAAGAGACGGACAGGAAACAGGAGGGCTATATGGAAGAAAATGCCCTGCAGAAATTTGCTATGATCAATATATTTGAGGAAATGTGCCTGAATTACTTTAATATTGATATGGTAGAGCTGGGAGAGCGGGTAGCTGCCATCGTGAGCCTGCCGGATGAGGGGAGAGAGCATCTGGATGTGCTGAAGAACCAGGCGGAAAGTTTCCAGCAGATGATGGAGGAGTCCTTTGGATTTTCGGTTGAGATTCTGATGGGGTCCATCTGTACCAGATGGGAGGGGATCCATGATTCCTATCTCCAGGCCCTGGAACTGGAACAGTATGTCCATCTTCTGGATGCCGGCCTGCTGCTCTACGATGAGGTGAAGAACATCCAGCCTCACTACCAGTATCCTCTCGACCTGGAACAGAAGCTGATCAATGCCATAAAGGTGGGGGACAGCAGCCTGGCGTGGGATACGATGGAACAGGTTTTTGACTTGAATCTCAGCGGAAGGGTGACTGCCAATGTGTACCGGTGTTTGGTATATGGAATGATGGGGACGCTTCTGGAGGGAGCAAGCCAGGGAGAATATAAGGATGCAGCCAGAGAGCTGACGTTTCCGGACGGGGAGATAATGCCGGCGGGAAAGATGAAGCAGCGTTTCCGGGAACTGACGGAGGAGATCTGCAAGAAAATTGTGGAGCGGCAGAAGGAGACTTCTCAGGATCAGACCCTGAGCAAAAAAGTTCAGGAGTATATCATGGAGAATTACCAGGATCCGGATCTGAATATCTCCATAACCAGCCAGCATTTTGACCTGACTCCGGCTTACCTGTCGTCTGTTTACAAAAAACAGACGGGAAAAAGCCTTCTGGAGTACATCAACATGGTTCGCCTGGCCAGTGCGGAGAAGCTTCTGGAGCAGGGATACAGCGTGGTGGAGGTGGCGGCTATGGCCGGGTTCCGTGACAGCAGCACATTTATCCGGGTTTTTAAGAAGAAAAAGGGCATGACTCCGGGACAGGTGAAGAAAAAGAATCAGGAAAGTGAAAGAATATCCGATTGACTTATGAAAATGCAAACTTTTTTAGGGATTTTTGCCTATGAAGTTTGCTTTTTTTCTATATCTTTTGGGCTGATGGGGTGCTAAGATGGGGGCACAGCAAACGAAGCCGGGAACCACAGCCCGGAAAAAGGAAGGAAACGAAAAAGAAAAAAGAAGTAAAACGAAAATGGGAAGGGAGAAGCAATATGAGAAACAAAAAAAGAAATGCAGCATTGCTGATGGCAGCAACCATGACGGCAGCCACAATTGCAGGATGCAGCGGATCAGGAAGCAGCACCACAAAGGAGACGACTGCAGCGCCGGCATCGTCGGCGGCAGCAGAGACAACGGCAGCCGGGGGGGCAGAGGCACCAGAAGCCTTTTCCTATCCTATGGCGGCAGGAGACAAGCTGCAGTACTGGTGTGACCTTACAACCACAGTATCTGCAAACTATTCCAATCTAGGTGACACGCCTTTCGGCCAGGGCTGGCAGGAGAATACCGGCGTGGAGATTGAATTCTTACATCCGCCTACAGGACAGATGAAGGAACAGTTCAGCCTGATTCTGGCAGACGGAAGCCTTCCGGACTTAATGGAATACAACTGGACCGTGGATTATCCTGGCGGGCCGGAGAAGGCCATCAAGGACGGTGTGATCACGCCGTTAAATGATATCTTTGCACAGTACTGTCCCAATATTACCAAGTATTTGGCGGAGAATCCGGATATCGACCGTATGATCAAGACGGATGAGGGACATTATTATGTATTTCCGTTTATCCGGGGCGACGAGAATCTGATGAATACCATCGGGCTGATGGTTCGCCAGGACTGGCTTACGGAGTTGGGGATGGAGGTTCCCACTACCATAGATGAATGGCACGATGTGCTGACTGCATTTAAGAATGAGAAAGGGTGCATTGCCCCTTACTGCTTCGAGTATACCAATGGCCAGTACTTAGGTGCGGATCCGTTTGTTGCGGCGTACGGTGTGAACCGGTCCTTCTATTTAGGAAGCGACGGCACAGTGCATTTTGGCGCGACGGAGCCGGGATTTAAAGATTATCTGGCTACCATGAACCAGTGGTACCAGGAAGGGCTGATCGATCCGGATCTGGCTACCCTGAAAAATGACCAGGTAAGCGCCAAGATCACCAACGGCCAGGCTGGAGCTTCCATGGGCCAGGCAGGAAGCCGTATGGGTACCTGGACCACTGCAGCGCGGGCAACCACGCCGGAGTTTACTCTGGTTCCGGCTCCGGTTCCTACTCTGGAGAAGGGCGGCCAGGCGGAGATGGGGTACATAGAGAATCCATTCTCTGGAAGGGCCAGCGTGGCAATCACCACGTCCTGTAAGGATGTGGAGCGTGCAGCCAGGCTGATGGACTGGGCTTACGGTGAAGAGGGACATATGTTCTTTAACTTTGGTGTGGAAGGGGAATCCTACACTATGGTTGACGGTTATCCTACTTACACGGAGCAGATCTTAAACAATCCTGACGGACTTCCGGTGTCTCAGGCTATGTCCGCATACATCCGCGGCAATTACAACGGCCCGTTTGTCCAGGACATTCGTTATCTGGAGCAGTACTATACCATGGAAGAGCAGAAACAGACTCCCATTGTCTGGGGACAGTGCAATGGCGCAGCCCACACCATGCCGCCCATCACACCGACCTCTGACGAGAGCAAGGAGTTCTCTACCATCATGAATGAGATCAATACCTACCGGGATGAGATGATTCTTAAGTTTATCTTCGGAACGGAGAGCGTTGACAATTTTGACACCTATGTAAAGAATATTGACAATATGGGCCTGGCAAGGGCGCTGGAGATTCAGAATGATGCCTTAAGCCGGTATAACGCCAGATAATCTTGGCATGACAAACGATCCGCTGCAGTATGGCTGCGTTAAGCCGCAGCGGGTCGTTTCAAATCTATTGAGAAGGAGTAATTGTATGAAAGAGAAAAATGTCCGGAATACGTTAGGCTACCGGATGAAAAGAGACTGGATCCGAAACCGCTCTCTGTACATTCTGGTGCTGCCGGTTCTGATTTTTTATATTTTGTTCCACTATAAGCCAATGTATGGCGCTATTATTGCGTTTAAGGACTATACGCCTACTTTGGGGGTAAGCGGAAGCCCGTGGGTCGGAGTGGCGAATTTTACCCGTTTCTTTAAAAGTGTTTACTTCGGAAGGCTGATCAAAAATACGGTTCTTTTGAGTGTGTACAGCTTGATCTTCGGCTTTCCGGCGCCGATTATTTTGGCTCTCTTGCTGAATGAGGTACGCAGCAAGCATTTCAAGAACGTGACGCAGACCATTACATACCTGCCTCATTTCATCTCTCTGATCGTTGTGACCGGTATGCTGACAGACTTCAGCATGACGGCAGGGCTTTTTAATGATATCATTGCATTTTTCGGCGGGGAGCGTTCTCCCCTTTTACAGAATCCGGATCTGTACCGTACCATGTATGTTGCCTCCGGCATCTGGCAGCAGGTAGGGTGGGGCTCCATTATCTATCTGTCCGCCCTGGCAGGGGTTGACCAGCAGCTTTATGAGGCGGCCTCCATCGACGGAGCCGGTAAATGGAAACAGCTGATTCATGTGACTCTTCCAGGCATTGCACCTACGATCATTATCATGCTGATCATGAGGGTCGGGCAGCTGATGAGTATGGGATATGAGAAGACCATTCTGTTATATAACCCTTCCACCTATGACACGGCGGATATCATCTCATCCTATATATACCGTGTAGGCCTTATGGAACAGGATTGGAGCTACTCGACGGCAGTGGGATTGTTTAACTCTGTGATCAATTTCTGCCTTTTGATTTTGACCAACAAGATATCCAGGAAATTCAGTGAGACCAGCCTGTGGTAAAGGAGGGATAAGATTATGAAGATTAAGAGATCAAAAGGAGAGAAAACATTTCAGGTTTTCAATTATGCATTTTTGTCGCTGATTATTGTCGTCTGCTTTTATCCGGTGTGGTACGTAGCCATGGCATCCTTCAGCAACAGCAACCTGTTAACCCAGCACAGCGGCCTGTTGTTTGCACCGACAGGGTTCAGCACGGATGCGTACAAAAAAGTATTTCAGAATCCCATGATCACCAAGGGGTATATGAATACGCTGTTTATTCTGATTGTGGGAGTTATCTTTGACCTGTTTATGACATCGCTTGGGGCTTATTTCCTGTCCAGGAAACGGGTGATGTTCAAGAAGCCTATCATGATGTTCATTGTGTTCACCATGTTCTTCTCAGGGGGAATGATTCCGTTTTACATCAACTTAAAGGATCTTCATTTAACCAACACCTTGTGGGGGCTGATTATTCCGTTTATGATTAATACCTCCAATCTGATCATTCTGAGAACTGCCTTTGAGAGCATTCCGGAGAGCCTGATCGAGGCGGCCCAGATCGACGGAGCCGGTCATTTCCGGATTTTGTCCACCATTGTGCTTCCGCTGTCCAAGGCCATGCTGGCGGTTATGGTCCTGTACTATGGCGTAAGCATCTGGAACTCCTGGTTCTGGGCTTCGGCGATTTTGAGAAACAGGGAAATGTATCCGCTGCAGATTATTTTGAGGGAGATCTTGTTGTCCAATGATACCAGTTCCATGACAGCAGGTTCCAGCGCTATGGATACGGAGGCCATCGGGATGACCATCAAGTATGCGACCATCATGGTGGCAACGATTCCGATTCTGTGTGTCTATCCGTTTTTGCAGAAGTATTTTACGAAGGGAACTATGGTTGGGGCGGTAAAAGAATAGGTACAGGAGAAAAGGAGAGAGTCAATGCATCATTTTACAGAGACAACCATGAGGCAGATCATGGAACAGGATTTGTGCCCGGTTATGGCCAGCCTGTTTAAGCGCGTGGCAGAGGAAGGCCCCGGGCTGGTTATGGATCAAATTCCTGTGTACAATGAGAGGGCGCAGTTCGTCGGCGGAAAGGTGATCAACCAGACGTGTTACACGGCCCTGGAGATTATCCGGACAGAGGAAAGCTTAAGGAAGCTGACACAGATCATCCGTATGGTTTCGGATATGCCTATGGAGACCTGGGGAATTTTAAATGGCATCACAGGCCTTTACCGATTACAAAAGGCAGGGATTTTTGACCGTGTGGTAGATCAAGAGACCCTTGCCAAGCTGAAGGAAACCATGGACTGGAGGACATTTGTGGATGTTGACAGCCACTATGCCCTGATTCGCAAGCCTACCAATTACTATGGTGTGGCATTCGGAATTGCAAGATACCGGGAACTGATGGGATGGGAGCCGGAGGGCCACAGCCGCCTTCTTCTGGAGCACCTTCTGGAGCATATTGACATGTATTCTGGTGATCTCTGCTTTATGGACGAAACGCCGGGGGAGGGGAGGTTTGACCGCTACAGCATCTTGGTCCCCAGTGAATTGGCCTCTTTGCTGTTGGCCACAGGATGGGAGGTGCCAGAAAAGATCCGCAGGATGCTTGGAAAATCGGCCCGTATTTTCCTGCAGATGGCAGATGAAGAGGGCCAGGGGTTTGCCTATGGGCGAAGCATCGGGGCATACGGTGACACGGCGGCGCTGGAGGTTCTGTCTGCGGCGGCTGAGCTTGACGGCATCCTGACAGAGGATGAGAAGGAGATTGCCTATGGGTACAGCATGAGGCTGATGAAGCATATGTTGGATTTCTGGTATGACGAGGACATGGAATCCATCAATATGTGGGAGAAAGGCCGCAGGACGGACAATTATCGGAACAAGAACCGGATTCTGGGGGAAAATTTAAGCCTGTGCATGCAGATGGTCAGCAGTTTTGAACACTGGGTGAAGGCAGGATACGGAGAACATGAGATCTGCAGCGACTATGGGGAGAGAATTGCAGGTCTTGGCAGGTTTACCTATGTGCCATTTGCAGAAGGGGAATTCCACAGAGGGCTGGCAATCGTCCGGGATGGCCGTAATATATGGTCCCTGCCGCTGATAAGTGGGGGGCAGAAATATTATGACAAGGATCCTTACATGCCGGTGCCCTTTCAGAATCAGGTGCTTCAGGGGGTCCCAGAGTGTAATCACGGCCAACTGGTGCCCCAGCTGTTGATGGAAAACGGCGATGTGTGGATGCCGGTTGCCTATATCGGAAGGATTGTACCTGTTATGGAGAAAGAGCGGATGGAAATCACCTGTCATATGGATTCCATGTGCCTTATGGGGGAGGGGGTTTTCATAAGCGGAGATACCAGGATGGAGCCATCTTTTGTAGACCATTCCATTGCAGGAGACAGTAGGAAGGCGCAAAAGCCTCAACGGATGGAGGGAATCTCGGATGCGTTTGCCTATGAATTTACTAAGGGGCAGATTACCCGGGAGGATACATTTTCAATCACCAGGGGGCATAGGGTGAAACAAATACGCCTTGTACTTTTGACTTACTCCCAGGAGCCAGGGATAGAGGGGACTTCTGTCACATTCGGACAAGGGGCGATTGCCAGTATGGATGCACAGGGATACGACAGCTGTTCTGTGAGGCAGGCGACAGATGACGGAAGTTATGATACACCTCATGGCAGGCTGAATGGGGAAGTTGTCTGGGTGAGGGATACGGTGCCGGAGGAAGGCGTGCTTCATGTTAAGTGGGTGATCCGGTATGGCTCTCTCTGTCAGTGACGAAATATGTTAAGCCTGGCCTGCATAGTTTCACCAGGATATGAGAATACTGGTGAGAGAAAACCATAAGCAGAGGGTGAGACGGTGCAGGATAAGGAAAAGGTTAAGAGAATCGTGAGGATTACAGGTGTGACATTGGCAGTATACGGTATCTTTCGGTATCTGCTGCCTCTTGTCATGCCTTTTTTATTTGCCTGTGTTGCGGCTGTCTTGCTGAAACCGTCTGCGTGCTGGATCTCGGATAAGCTGCAGGTAAGATGGAGAGGAAAACAGGTTGGCATCGGTGCAGGGGCTGTGGGAATCGTGGAGCTGGGGATTGTGTTTTTGGTTCTGGGATTGGGAGTCTATATGGGAAGCCGGAAACTGTACCGGGAGATGAGCCTGTTGTCAGAGCGGTTCCCTTATTGGGTCGAAAAACTGGATGTATGCCTGACAGGAGTTTGCCATAAGGTAGAACAGTCGTTTGGGTTTAAGGAACAGTCTATGGTTCGTCTGATGCAGGATATGATACTTCATTTTGTGGAGACCATGAAGCAGGGGGTCATGCCTTATCTGATGGGAAATTCCCTGTTGATGGCAAAATACTTGATCGGATGCTGCATTATGGCGGTTCTGTTTGCCATTGGGGTTATGCTGTTTATACAGGAATTGGATGAGTGGAAGGAGCGGATCAAGAAATCGACGTTTCAACAGGAATTTATTCGGGCAGGAAGACTTCTTCGCACAGTTGCCAATGCGTATGTGCGGACCCAGGGACTGATTATGATTCTGACCATGGAGATCTGCACCATAGGGTTTTCCCTTCTGGGGAATCCTTACAGCATTCTGGCCGGGATTGGTATTGGCCTGTTGGATGCCCTTCCCATATTTGGTACAGGAACCGTGCTGATTCCATGGGCCGTGGTTGTGTGTGTAAAAGGAAAATGGATGAAGGGATTGGCTATCTTCGGATTGTATGTGATCTGCTACTTTGTGAGGCAGATTCTGGAGGCGAAGCTGATGGGGGACAAGGTAGGGTTGTCGCCCCTTGAGACACTGATTTTTATGTATGTAGGGCTAAAGTTGTTTGGCGTACTGGGGGTTTTTCTGGGGCCGGTGGGGGTTTTGGTGGTGAAAGAATTTGCTGTGGGGCAACGCCCTCCGGCCCGGACTGATGATTAGCTTAGTTTGGAACTAAAATCCGTCATCGCTTCGGAAATCTTGATCTGCTGCGGGCAGACGGCTTCACAGCTGCGGCAGCCGATACATGCAGATGGCTTTTTGTCATCTGGTAAGGCAGCCAAAGCCATGGGAGCGATGAACCCGCCTTCCGTGAAACAATGCTCATTGTACAGGGACAGTAAGGACGGAATATCCAGCTGTTGCGGACAATG
>JAETTS010000032.1 GCA_021769025.1 Enterocloster bolteae | reverse complement strand
GGCTGTTTTCTTCCACTCCCAGCAAACAATCCTCCTGAGGAATGATCTTATGGGTCCGCCCGGCGTAAAATCCGGTGACCACACTCCCTTCCTTATCCTTCCCCAACGGAAACTGGGCTTTGTTCCTGTAGCGCCAGGGATTATCCATCCCCATAATGGGCAGAAAATCGATTTTATCGTCGCTTCCTGTCCCCTTCTCTTTTTCCTCTGTCCTTCTCAGATTATGAAATCCCCCGATTCGAAGCAGATTATTATAAACCTTATTTTCCTTAAATCTCAACTGCTCCTCATAACTCATAGCCTGCAGCTGGCAGCCTCCGCATTGGCGGGCTACCGGGCAGGCTGGTTCGATCCGATTCTTGGAGGGAGTTAACACCTTCACCAGCCTGGCAAAGCCATAGGATTTTTTCATCTTCATCGCCTTTGCCTCCACCTTGTCTCCGATGACAGTGTCCTTAATAAACCAGATATACCCATCCACTTTTCCGATACCTGCCCCGTCCTCACTCAGATCCTCAATTACCACCGTAAAACTGTCATTTTTTTTAATGGTCATCGTTCATTTTTCCTTAAGATTTATTTCCATAATTTTACACTTCTTTTATGAATTTAACAAACTCTATTCACAATTACCTGCTATTATATAACCATGATATCGATAAGATATGATACGGTTTGAGATTAACAGCAATAGCGGTTAAAAAACCGTGACTATACGAAATTGGGTCTGGCAGCACACCGCGCGCAACCGTTGTCGGACCCGTCTAACAACAAGTCGTACTCTCTTTCTTAAGCCATAAGAAAGCAGTACGCTTTACATAAATATAAAACTAGCGATACCTCCTAAGTGAAAAGAGTTGCTGCAAAAGCCAGGATTCTCTGAGTTTTGCAGCAACTCTTTTCTCTTCTAATTACGCTGTTTCGCCTCCTGAACCCCAGCGTCTCATTCTTCCGTCGTCTTCCGAATATTGGTTTCCAGCAGGCGGTTATATCCCAGCCATCCCTGATTCTCTCCTGCCCCGCGCAAAGCCTCAATCATTGTCTCCATCTTTGCATCCGTATTGTCTGCAAAGCTAAGGGCCAGTGCCTCCAAAAGAGCCGGTTTCTTCGGAGATCCATATTCCAGCTCTCCATGATGGGATAAAATACAATGTTTCAATTCATTCTCCAGCTTCTTGGGAAATCCTGAGATCATCCGGATCCGTTCTGTTATCATCTCTGTGCCGATGATAATATGGCCCAGCAGCTGCCCGTCGTCCGTATAGTCATTTTCCGGAAAGACTGACAGTTCCTTTATTTTCCCAATATCATGAAACATAGCAGCTGTCAGCAGCAAATCCCGATTAAGCCCTGGATAATATCCTGCAAAATAGTCGCACATCTTCACCACACTCAAGGTATGCTCTAAAAGTCCGCCTACAAATCCATGGTGAATACTTTTTGCCGCACTGTGGAACTGAAAGGCTTTGGCAAACTCAGCATCCTCCACAAAATAGCTTGCAGCCAGACGATTCAAGTACGGATTCTTAAGGGACCGAACATATCTTACCAATTCCTCATACATGGCTTCAATATCTTTCGACGATACAGGAAGATAGTCTGCCGGCGAGTACTCCCCCTCATCCGCCTTGCGGATCCTACGGATATTCAGCTGGTTATTCCCCTGAAAAA
This sequence comes from Enterocloster bolteae, assembly GCA_021769025.1. The sequence continues at coordinate 11,577 of JAETTS010000032.1, read as the reverse complement.
CCGTAACCTCCGCGTCCACGCACACATAATCCAGGGTATCAAAATTCCCGATTCCCGGAGAATTTAAGTCCCAGATCTTGGAGTCGATGGTTCCTGTCTTGTCCTGAAGAACCAGATTCCCATAATCTTTTCCTGTCTTGGTCTGGGCAATCTGCTTACTCTTGCACAGATAGATCTCGGATATCCTCATGCCTTCTTTTAAACTGCTGATAAATTTCATAATATGCTTCTCCCCGCCTGACAGCTGTTCAAACTATCTGGCTCCCACTGTCACCTGATATTCTAATTGTTTATATTCCTCGATGCCTTTTCTCTGAACCACAACGGTAACCTGATCTCCCTGATGAAGCAGTTCCATTCCATTCTGGTAATCCTTCATAGAAGCTATCGTTTTATCTCCCAGCTTCACTATCACATCCCCATTCTGAATTCCCGCATTATAAACAGGACCGTTCAGGATACACTCTGTCACGTACACGCCCAATGGGATTCCGCTCTCATTCATAGCAGTGCTAACCTCCTGCCCGTGGACTCCCAGATAGGGAATCGGAATACCGTTGGACATTTTCTCCAGATTAATCTTATAATCAGAAATGGCCATGATCGTAGTCATATTGGTGCTTTGCTCACTGGTATAATCATCCGTCACCCAGCCAATCACCTCTCCTGATACATTGATTAAAAATGTTCCGGCTCCTGCATTGCCTTTGATATCCGCAAATATCAAGCGGGTAGTATTGTCTGCTACCTGTACATTGCGCAGTACATAGGACACAAAGCCGTAAGTGCTGGAATGGACATTTCCTGACGGTGCCCCAATGGCCGCAACCAAATCGCCCTGTTTGACACCGTAGGAATTCCCCAACTGGAGGGGCACCACACTTTCCCTTGTACTCTCCTCCAGCGTAAGAATATCTACGCTGACAACTGCCATACCGGATATGGTGTCAATCTGCTTGATCGTGCCATCTGCTTCTGTATTGTCAATAAATGTAACTTTTATAGAGTCCGCATGTTCTACTGCACTGTCCGGCGTAAGAATCAGAAGTTCCTGGCTGGTAGCAGCGATGACGACTCCGGCATATAGACCAGATACTTCTACCGGATTATCAAACCAGTCAACCTCACGCTTTACAGAATGAACCACAACGATACCTCTGTCCGCCTCTGAAACAACCCCCTTTAAAGAACCATATAGGGAACTTAGATCATTTACTGTATATTCGTAATCTTCTATGGCTGACTGTAGTATATCTTCTAGCGGTTCTGTCTCTGGTGTCTCGCTCTCGGTCTCCTCTGTCTCAGTTTCCGTTTCTGCCTCTGTCTCCTCAGGTGTCGTCTCTTCCGGAGAAGTCTCCTCTGCCTGAGAACTCTGTGTCTCATCATCTCTCGGAATTGTGATGGGAATACTTTCTGTCGTCTCATCCGGAACCAGATACTTTTCCGCCAAAGGCCTTGCCACAGCAAAGCTTACTCCTGCTGCCACACCTCCCAGAATCGCTATAAACACAAACATACAAACGCGCCCTACTATCTGTCTGCGCGTCAACGGAGGCCGCTCTATTTTCTCCCTTATAAACGGACGTTTCTGTCTTGATTCTTGTTCTGGACTGTTCCCACCTGGCATACTTCACCCTCCTTCCAGAGACCTATGTATATTATAGAATGATCATTGGATTTATGCAACAAAAAAGAACATTTTTAGCCCTCCCCCTGCAAGGTTTTTTATGATATAATATCAACAGGGATTATTCGCCGGTTCCCATCTGTCCGCCCAAAAGGCTGTATTCCCGGCGAACCGCCTGTATCCCTACATTCAAGAGGAGCTTAAACCATGAATATAAAATCACTAAAAACGTTAGAATACGATAAAATTATCGCCCAGCTTCAGGAATATGCATCCTCGTCTCTGGGCAGGGATTTGTGCAAGGGCCTTCTTCCTTCCACCAACATCCATGAGATCCGTCAGTTTCAGTCCGAAACCACTGACGCTTTGACCAGAGTCCGTATGAAAGGCAGCATATCCTTTTCTGGCCTGAAAGATGTAACCGGCTCCCTCAAGCGTCTGGAGATCGGAAGTTCCCTGGGAATCAGCGAGTTATTGTCCATCAGTTCCAACTTAACCTTGTCTGCCAGAGCCAAAGCCTATGGCCGTCATGAAGAGTCGGAACTGCCAGATGATTCCCTGGAAGAAGATTTTCGTCTTTTGGAACCTTTAACCTCCCTGAATACGGAGATCAAAAGATGTATTCTGTCTGAGGAGGAGATCAGTGATGATGCCAGCCCTGGCCTGCGTCATGTGCGCCGTTCCATGAAGGTCATCAATGACCGGGTTCATTCCCAGCTGAATGCCTTGTTAAATGCCAATCGCTCTTATCTGCAGGACGCTGTCATTACCATGCGTGACGGCCGTTACTGCCTGCCTGTAAAGGCAGAGCACAAAAGCCAGGTCTCTGGTATGGTTCACGATCAGTCCTCCACCGGCTCTACTTTGTTTATCGAGCCCATGGCTATCATTCAGCTGAACAATGAACTGCGGGAACTGGAGATCCAGGAGAAAAAGGAAATAGAAGCGGTTCTGGCTGAGTTAAGCAATCAGGCCGCCCCCTACACAGAGGAAATCCGCCTGAATCAGCAGTTGTTGGCCAAGCTGGATTTTGTCTTTGCCAAAGCCGCATTGTCCAGGCATTTCAAATGCAGCGAGCCCAAGTTAAATACTCAGGGATATATCCATATCAAGGACGGCCGCCATCCTCTTCTGGATCCGGCAAAGGTTGTCCCTATCAATATCCACCTGGGAAAGGATTTCGATCTGCTTATTGTTACTGGCCCCAACACCGGCGGTAAAACAGTATCTCTTAAAACCGTGGGCCTGTTTACTCTGATGGGACAGGCAGGGCTTCATATTCCGGCGTTTGACGGTTCAGAACTGGCTGTATTCGAAGAAGTATTCGCCGATATCGGGGATGAGCAAAGCATTGAGCAAAGTCTTAGCACCTTTTCCGCTCATATGACTAATATCGTTTCCATCCTGGAAAAGGCAGACAGCCATTCTCTTTGCCTGTTCGATGAATTGGGAGCCGGAACCGATCCTACGGAAGGCGCTGCCTTAGCCATCTCTATTTTAAGCTTTCTGCACAATATGAAATGCAGAACCATGGCAACTACGCATTACAGCGAATTAAAGGTCTTTGCCCTGACCACTGCCGGTGTGGAAAATGCCTGCTGTGAATTCAGTGTGGAGAATCTGCAGCCCACCTACCGGCTGCTGATTGGCATCCCAGGCAAAAGTAATGCCTTTGCCATCTCTAAAAAGCTGGGGTTGCCTGAGTTCCTTATTGAAGATGCCAAGAGCCATCTGGAGACCAACGATGAAACCTTCGAAGATCTCCTGTCTCACTTAGAGCAAAGCAGGCTGACCATTGAGAAGGAGCAAGCGGAAATCAAGGTTTACAAAGAAGAAGTCGCCCAACTTAAATCCAGGCTGTCTCAAAAGGAAGAGCGCCTGGATCAGAGAAAGGAAAAGCTTTTGCGTCAGGCCAATGAGGAGGCACAGAAAATTCTGAGGGAAGCCAAAGAGACTGCTGACCAGACCATCAAAAATGTAACTCGCCTGGCTGCCTCATCTGGTGTCAATAAGGAATTGGAAGCAGAGAGAGCCCGTCTCCGCCAGCAGATGGATGAAGTGGATAAACGCCTGGTGGTTAAGGCCAAAGGACCAAAGAAGACCATATCCCCCAAGACACTGCGCATTGGAGACAGTGTAAAGGTATTGTCACTTGGCCTAAATGGAACCGTCAGCACTCTGCCCAATGCCAAGGGAGATCTATTTGTACAGATGGGCATCCTGCGGTCACAGGTAAATATTAAAGATTTGGAGTTGGTGGAAGAACCATCTGTAAGCGGACCTGGAATGGAAAAAACAAAGGAAAAAACCGGCGGCGGAAAGATTAAGATGTCCAAGTCTTTCTCCATATCTCCAGAAGTCAATCTCATTGGTATGACTACCGATGAAGCGATCCCTGCACTGGATAAATACCTGGACGATGCCTATCTGTCCCATCTTCCCCAGGTAAGAGTCGTCCACGGAAGAGGTACTGGAGCCTTAAGAAATGCTGTCCACAAACGTCTGAAAAAGTTAAACTATGTAAAGGAATTCCGCTTAGGAGAATTTGGGGAAGGCGATTCCGGAGTCACAATTGTCGTATTTAAGTAAGCAGTAATACTCATTATACCAGGAGGAATGCTATGGCAGAAAGACAGAGAGTTTTAATCGTTGATGACGATGCCAATATTGCGGAATTGATTTCGCTGTATTTGATAAAAGAATGCTACGAGACGCAAATCGTATACGATGGGGAAGAAGCCCTTAAGATATTTCCTGTGTTCCGCCCCAATATCATCTTGCTAGACCTGATGCTTCCAGGAATCGACGGGTACCAGGTATGCCGGGAACTGCGCGCCTCCTCCCAGGTACCGATCATTATGCTGTCAGCAAAGGGAGAGATCTTTGACAAAGTATTGGGATTGGAACTGGGTGCGGATGACTATATGATCAAGCCTTTTGATTCCAAGGAACTGGTTGCCCGGGTAAAAGCCGTGCTGCGGCGTTATCAGACGATGCCTGCTGCCGTGTCTTCCCCATCCCATGCGGATCAGCAGGGAGAATTTGTTGAATATCCCAACCTTTTAGTGAACTTAACCAACTACTCGGTGATTTACCAAGGCCGCTCAGTTGAGATGCCGCCTAAGGAATTGGAGCTTTTATATTTTCTGGCCTCTTCTCCCAACCAGGTGTTTACCAGGGAACAATTGTTAGATCACATATGGGGCTATGAATACATTGGAGACACCCGAACGGTGGATGTCCATATCAAACGTCTCCGGGAGAAAATCAAAGACAATGAAAGCTGGTCTCTCAGCACAGTCTGGGGAATCGGATATAAATTCGAGGTAAAACGGTAACATGGCTATGAAACACTCTCTCTATTATAAGTTTATTCTTGGATATCTGGTTTTTGGCCTTTTTGAGTTTATCGTCATTGCCACGGTTTCTTCCAATATGGCGTACAACTATCTGGTACAGGCCAAAGCAGATGCGCTTTACGACGAAGCCAGTCTTCTGGCCTCCACCTACAGTGAAGTCTATCGGGGAAAAAGCCTGGACTTTGACTCCACTCATCCTCATTTGGATATGGTAGCCACCTACCTTCACGGAGAGGTCTGGATTGTGAATAACCGGGGCACTGTGGTGGCGGACAGCGACCATTCCCACGTTGCAACTTCCATTGAGGGATTTGACCCCACGTTTACCGGGAATAAATCCTACCGCATCAGCAACTACTATGGCTGTTTTCACTATGATGTACTCACTGTCTCCGCTCCCATCACGGGAAATTACCGAATTCATGGCTACGTGCTAATCCACCTGCCAGTCAGTGAGATCCAGGATACCATAAACAATTTTCTAAACATCCTGTACATTACCTCCATCATTCTCTTTGGCCTTTCGCTGATCATTCTTCTGGTTTTCACAACCACGGTTTATTTTCCGCTAAAGAAGATTACGGCCGCGGCCAACCAGTATGCGGAAGGAAATTTAAAACACAAATTGGTTCTTCACACCCAGGATGAAATGGGATATCTGGCCGCCACACTAAACTATATGTCTGACGAATTGGATAAGATGGAAGAATACCAGCGGAACTTTATTGCCAACGTATCTCATGATTTCCGTTCTCCGTTAACCTCCATCAAAGGTTATCTGGAGGCAATTCTGGACGGCACTATCCCGCCGGATATGCAGGAAAAATATCTGACAAGAGTCATCTCTGAAACAGAGCGCCTGAATAAGCTAACCCAGGGCCTTCTGACACTGGACACACTGGACAGCAAAGGATATCTGTCCAGAAATAATTTTGATATCAACCGTGTGATCAAAGATACTGCCGCTTCCTTCGAGGGCACCTGCAATGCCAAGGATATTGTATTGGATTTAACGTTTTCCCACAATATCATCATGGTTTATGCCGATTTAGGGCGAATCCAACAGGTATTATACAACCTGATTGACAATGCCATCAAATTCAGCCATCCGAATTCCGTCATTTACATACAAGCCACCATAAAGTATGAAAAAGTGTTTGTATCCGTAAAAGATACCGGTATTGGAATTCCCAAAAACAATCTAAAGAAAATCTGGGAGCGGTTTTACAAATCGGATTCATCCAGAGGGAAAGATAAGCGGGGAACCGGATTGGGACTGTCCATTGTAAAAGAGATCATACAGAATCATGGCGAAACCATCGATGTGATCAGCACAGAAGATGTGGGAACAGAGTTTATCTTTACGCTTCCAAGAGCCACCAACCTGTAAGGCTGTGGTCTGCCGGCCTCCCGGCAAACCACAGCCTAATTCTTAGATGTATGCAATGGCCTCAATCTCGCAGAGAACACCCTTTGGCAGTGTCTTCACCGCCACACAGGAGCGCGCTGGCTTGCTTACGAAATGCTTCTCATATACACCATTAAACACCTGGAAATCACCCATATCAGCCAGGAAGCAAGTGGTCTTTACCACATTCTCCATGGAGGAGCCTGCTGCCTCCAAAACTGCTGCCACATTTTTGCAGGACTGCTCCGCCTGCTCTGCGATAGTGTCTCCCGCAACTTCTCCTGTAGATGGAACAACCGGTATCTGGCCTGAGGAAAACACCATATTTCCTAAAATCATTCCCTGAGAGTACGGCCCGATTGCTGCCGGTGCATTGGTTGTTGAAATCTTTTCCATATTAATTCTCCTTATTCTTATTTCTATATGCATTCAGCAACTTATTGATCCTCTTGGTCGGATTCAGCAAGTCACTTAAAGAAGCATCGTGATTCAGGTTATCAATAATGAGGGCAATGTATTTACTCATATCCACATTGATATAGTAAGGCCTGGACAGAAGTTCCGGTGTCTGATATACCAGATTGGTCGTCAAGATCCGATCAATAAGGCCATTTTCATAGTACTGATCAAACATGTCCAAACCATTGGTAAACAATCCAAAGGTTGCGCAGACAAACACTTTTCTGGCTTTCCTTCGTTTCAGTTCTTTGGCCACATCCAGCATACTCTCGCCAGAAGATATCATGTCATCAATGATGAGCACATCTTTTCCTGCCACATCAGAACCTAAAAATTCATGGGCCACTATGGGATTGCGCCCGTCTACAATACATGTATAATCGCGGCGTTTATAAAACATACCCATATCCAGCCCCAGCACATTGGCAAAATAAACGGCCCGGCTCATACCTCCTTCATCCGGGCTGATGACCATCATATGATCACTGTCAATCTCCAGCCCTGTCTCTGTCTTTAACAGATATTTGATGAACTGATAGATGGGCTGTACCGTCTCAAAGCCCTTTAATGGAATGGCATTCTGCACACGGGGATCGTGTGCATCAAAAGTAATAATATTCTCCACGCCCATGTTCACCAACTCCTGAAGGGCCAGAGCGCAGTCCAGGGACTCCCTTCCGGAACGTTTATGCTGTCTTCCTTCATACAAAAACGGCATAATCACATTAATCCTCCGGGCCTTTCCTGCTGCTGCTGCGATAATACGCTTTAAATCCTGAAAATGATCGTCCGGCGACATATGATTGGTCATGCCGCACAGAGAATATGTCAAACTATAAGTACATACATCTACCATAATATACAGGTCATCACCGCGGACAGATTCCTCTATGGTTCCCTTGGCCTCGCCAGAACCAAAGCGGGGGATCTTCGTATTCAAAATGTACGAATCCCTCTGATACCCTGCAAAAGCAATCGTCGATTTGTGTTCGCTTTCTCTTTCATTTCTCCAGATAACAAGATAGTTATTTACCTTTTGTCCCAACTCCACGCAACTTTTAAGCGGCACTAAGCCCAGAGGGCCTACCGGAATGGTTTCAATGGTTTTCTCTTCGTATATCATGGTTTTCCTCCATTATGCAATTTGGTGATATGTTCATTTATATCATTATGCATCAAATTAGTCAAGATAATCAACGATAATCGCTTTCCTAGTGCTACCTTGCTGAATTCACCAGAATTTCCGTAAGGCGGTACTAACTCACTTGCAGCCGGATATCTCCTCCATACAGGGGGATAATCGAATATTGGCTGATAATCCTTGACGAAATCCTGTCTGAATAGGTATCTCTTAACATGGTAAGAGACAGATTGGTTGAAATAATCGTACTTTTCTTTCTCAGCAGTCTTTCGTTGATGCAGTAAAACAGCTGGGAAGAAACAAAAGTATTGTTTAACTCGGTTCCCAGATCATCAATGATCAATAGATCACAATCCAAAATATACTGATACATGTCCCGCATCTCTTCTTCTGTCTCATAGCTAAACTTATTTTTCGAAAAAACATCAAACAGATCCGTGGAGGACAGATAGATCACAGACTGATATCGGTCAATCAATTCTTTTGCAATACAATTGGTGAGGAATGTCTTCCCTACACCGGTACTGCCTGTAAAAATCAGGTTCCCTCCTTTCTCCTGAAAATGCTCCACATACTCCTGGCACCAGCTATAAACCTGCCTCATATAGTCTGCCACCGTCATGTGGATCTCTGGTATCACCGTTTCGTCATCATACAGCAAAAAAGAAAATGTAGAAAAATTCTCCCTCTCCAAAACTTCCTCAATATTGGATTGGGCATATAAAAGCCGGATTTGCTCCCGTTTAAAGCACCGGCATTTCTGTCCGTCTATGTATCCTGTATCCTGGCATTTTGTACAGTGGTAATGCATGTCCATATAATCTTTAGCAAATCCATTGGCAGCTAGAAGGATCTCTTTCTGTTCTTTTAACTCTTCAATGTTCTGTTTTAACGTCTTTCTGGCATGGATATCTCCGTCTAGCAGCCTTTTGGCACAGGACACCGCCTGCGCACTGATCTCATCCTCAATCTGTCTGATCTGAGGAATTCTCTCATAAACCTGCTGTCTGCACAAGTCCTGCTGATGTTTGTTCTCAAGTTGTCTCTGGCTGTATATGCGCATGATTGCATTGTATTGGGAATTACTTAACGCCATGTCTTTCCTCCTGGCTTTCCTTGCACCTTACTCTCTTTCCGTCTCCAGGCGTTGTTTAAGCCGTTCCAACACCACCTCATCATAGTCTGTATCACGCTGTTCAAAATTATGAAACTGATTTTTGGCTGGCTTTGTTACTGCTGCCCCTGTTTTCCCTGGTTTGGCCGGCTTCGCGCTCCCTCTTATTTCATCCAGCCGTTTCACATCCTCCATCCCTTTCACCCTGGCTTTCTTCCACTCTGACAGAATTTTATCTGTATAGGCAAAACTGGGATTATGGGTGGCTCTCAATGTTCTTTTGCAAGCCTCAAGAACAAGTTCTTTGGTAAATCCCCACTCCTTAAACCAACGGCGAATCATCTCCATCTCCGCGTCTCCCGGCCTGCGCTCATTAAGCCCAAAGGCTTTCATCACAGAAAATGCCTCATCGGAAAAAGATGCCGTATACTGTTTTGCCATATCCACGGTACGGATTCCTCTTTGGTGCCAATCCAGAGCCACCGTCTCCAGATATCGTATGCTGTAATGTCCCCCCTGAACACAGTACTCTACCACATATTCTAAAAGTTCTGCCGGCATATGCAAGGCATCGTATAGGTATGCAAAGACTTCGCATTCCCGTGGAGTAAACACCTTGTTCATATATTTCTGGGATATGTATAAAAGCTGTGTAAAATCTTCTTCCTTGGCCAGCCGCCCTACCTGCTCCGGAGTATAGTAAGGACGATCACTTTTTATTTCTTTCGATGTCGGAACAAGGACAGGATCTTCGGCCTCCTCCTGAACCACAATTTCCTCCGGAGGCCTCCTCTGTCTGTCTGTCCCGTATGGTTCCAGGCCCTCTTGTCTTCTGACAGAACTCCGGCCAACCGAAACCGTTGCCCTGGCAGCTGTCTTCCTTACTGTCACTCCTTCTTCCAAACCGTCCGCCACATGCTCCGAAGTCCTTCTGCCGTCTACAGGCTCGTTTTCCTCCTTGTAAGGTTCTTCCTGAATCAACACTCCCTGACGAACCCAATAGGCCATTGCCCTCTTAATATCCGCCTCTGTGTGATTTAAGGCATCTGCCACCTCTGCAGGCTCTACCTCCCTCTCCTGATGCCTCAGCAGGTACAGATAGACCTTTACATACTCACCGCTGGCTGCTGCCATATACTCATCGATAAACCCATTGGCCACCACCGTTGCATCCATCTTAAACTTACTTCTTATCACCGTTCTTCACCCTGCCCTTCTGACCTATCCATCATACCACAGGTCTTTCCAAAAGGAAATAGGTGGAATTTTTCCACCATTCAATTGTGGATAATGTGGATAATGTCGATGACTGCTCTCCAAAAACCCATTATTTTGTCGAACCATGGGAAGATTCCTTTATCTTCAGCCGTTACAGACTGTGGAACAGCAAATCATATCCGTCAACAAATCCACATAGACATTCGACAAAAATTGTTGAAAACTATGTGGATAATGTGGATAACTCATCTACCAAGCAGCTTTTCCCCTACATTTACAATATCTCCGGCCCCCATAGTTATCAACAGATCGCCGTGCACACAATGTTCTAAAAGAAATGTTTCAATCTCATCAAATGACTGGAAATAGTGGGCCCTGGTTCCCAGTTTCTCGATTCTCTCGGCAATATCTGCAGAAGAAATCCCCAGATTATCGGTCTCTCTGGCTGCATAGATATCCGCCAGAACCACTTCATCTGCTTTTGACAGCGCTTCTGCAAACCGATCTAAAAACGCCTTGGTTCTGGTATACGTGTGGGGCTGGAAGACGCACCACAACTTTTTATGGGGATAGTTTTTCGCTGTATCCAGCGTCGCCTCTATCTCTCTGGGATGATGTGCATAATCATCAATGATGGTAACACCGCCGATCTCTCCCTTTTTCTCAAATCTTCGGTTGGTTCCGGAAAACCGCTTTAAGCCTTTTCGGATATCTTCCATGTCCACATCCAATTCTCGGCACAGGGCTATGGCTGCCAGAGCATTGTACACATTGTGTTCTCCCGGAACTCCCAACGTGATCTCTGCCACACGTTCTCCATTCACCAAAAGGCGAAAGGAGGCCCTGGCCATCTCATCATACCGGATATTCTCTGCCTGGTAATCGCTATCCTTATGCTTTCCACAGGTCACGATTTTACAGGCCAGATTATCAACAATCGTCTCAAAGTGGTGAATATCCCTGTTGATGATCAGAACGCCGTGAGGAGGCAAAATCTGGGCAAATCGATGGAATGACTGCCGGATCTCTTGAATATCCTTGAAAAAATCCAGATGATCTTCTTCCACATTTAAAATGATCTCCATTGTGGGAAAAAAGGAGAGGAAGCTGTTGGTATACTCACAGGCTTCTGTTACAAACAGGTTGGAGCCGCCTACCCGAATGTTTCCTCCAATGGAACTTAATATTCCACCCACGGATATGGTTGGGTCTCGGTCTGCCTCCAGCAGGATTTCCGTTACCATAGACGTG
>JAETTS010000867.1 GCA_021769025.1 Enterocloster bolteae | reverse complement strand
CAATACGAAAAGTTCTATAAAGCAAGAAATACTAAAACGGGATGACACAAGAGCAAAAAACAACTCCTACATCATCCCATTCCATTTATTCATGTTCTTTTTTTATTCCAGTGACCATATTTTAGGAAAGCTGTACTCCCATCTCAATCAGTTCCGCCTTCACTTCTTCATACATACGCTCCCATTCCGGAAGAGGCGTAATGGTTTCCATATCATATGCTTCGTCAAAAGCAACTCCCGGATTTCCGCCCTCTTTCTGGAAAATGTACTCATATTTTTCAAGAAGCTTCAGAACAATCTCATTGGCCTCACTTCTGGTCATATGCTGTCTCGTCACAGCTTTTCCAACCTCTGCCATCAGGCGGATCTCAAGGCCGGTTCCATGAGGTGCATTGCCGTTGGCAGCACCGATTCCCTCCAGATGACCTCCGCAGACAGAAACAACGATGGTATTTGCTGCCACTTCATAGAGCAGTTCCTTCGTCATTGCACCGCTTGCAGGCCACAGGTCACACACGATGATCGCCGGAGCCTGTGTGGCAAAGGTCTGGCAGAGCACTGCCTGAAGCCATAAGCATCCTCTTGCTGTGGTTGCCACATCCGAAATATGGATTGGATGGCACAGATGATAATCTGCATTGCAGATTAGGTTTGCTGCCAGAATGGATGCGATCATAACCATAGTAGCTCCCGGTGCATCGCCCCCAAGGCCTCCTACCATGGTACAAGCCAGAGAAGCATTCCTCATTCCGTAATCAAAAGAGTTTGCTGCACGGAGAAGGTTTCCGCTATCGATCATCAGCTCATTAAAGGTTGCCACAAGATGAGAGTCACAGGGACGTAATGCCCGGTCATAGGAAGCAGCATAATCACCAATCTCTGTTACAGAGCTCTCCGCTGCCAGAAGCCCCATTCCTTCTCGTCCTACCTCTTTTAATGCCTTATGCAGATACTGGAGCTCTCTTCTTACTGCAAATACCTCTGTCACATCACCGCTTCTTACCGGAAAACCATCCACATCCACCAGAGATCCGCAGGTCAGAAGATCAATCAGGGGCTCTTTTGCCACGCTCTGAATGATAGGATAGTAAAGTCTCTCCGGCGTAGGGCATCCCGGGTTTCCTGCCCAGATCAGA
>JAETTS010000866.1 GCA_021769025.1 Enterocloster bolteae | reverse complement strand
TCCATTCCAAATGCGTTCCAGGCTGCAGGACGGAATATTTTTTCCTCAGGCACATTGTGCATGCTGACAGGAATCCTTAAAATTGAGCAGAGTGTAATGAGGTCCGCCCCAATATGTCCATAGCTGATTGCACCGTGGTTAGCTCCCCAGTTATTCATCACGTCATACGCGGAGGCAAATGCTCCCCGGCCTGTCACCCTGGGCGCAAACCAGGTGCACGGCCATGTGTAGTCCGTTCTCTTCCATAAGATGTCAGTTACATCGTCCGGCAGTTTCACGGTCCAGCCTTCTGCAATCTGCAGCATAGGCCCCAGTCCCTTTACCAGGTTTAAGCGGATCATCGTACATGGCATCTGGGCTTCTGTAACATATCTGGAAGAATAGCCGCCGCCTCTGAAATACCCAAAATCAGCCTCATTCCATGTGGTTGCCTCCAACATTGCCTTCTGATCGTCCGCCGTCACCTCATACCATGGCTTCATGACCGGCTGACCGGCTTCATCCAGGGCTTTACCCGTGGCATCCAAACAGGCCGCTCCGGAATTGATCAGATGGAGGAAACCGCCTGCTTCCTTTGCGACTCCTTCCAAATCATATCCGGCTGCCTTCTTAACAGCCTCAGGACTCCAGTACGTACGCACATCCGCGAAAATCTGTGCCCTGTTGGTGAGCAGCTTCATGAACAACATTCCCAGCCCATTTAATGTGTCATTCTCAGTAGCCAGTATGTACGGCTCCCTTGCGCCGTTCCAGTCAAAGGAGGAATTCAGCATGGACTCAGCGAAGTCACCATTGGGATAAAAATCTGTCCACTGTCTCTGTCCCTGGAAGCCTGCGGCGATGGCATTGTGCCCGATCCGCTCTTCCTCCCGTCCCTTCGGCAGATTGGGATTCCCATTCATCAAATCCTTGATGATGCACATCATCTTAACTACAAATTCCCAATCTCTATCCTTCTGTTCCCGGGTCTTCTGAACTTCGGGAGGGTTCTTGTCAAAGCCTTCCTTACAGTTTGCTTTTGTCCATGCAAGGGCCTTTTCAAACTCTTTTTTATCGTATATTTCCTCACTCATACGGCGGATCAGTTCCACTTCGTCTACGGATTCCACCCGCATCCCGAGATATTCCTCAATAAA
>JAETTS010000865.1 GCA_021769025.1 Enterocloster bolteae | reverse complement strand
TCTGGAGTTCATCGACAAGTATGAGAAATTCTGATGACAAACATTTACGGCAGCTGCACCTGTTTTCGGACAGAGCAGCTGCCATATCTTTTTTATCCTACTGACCGGACCGGCAGGACTGAAGCCATTCCTTAAAATAAGGCTTGATGACGGTAAAGGGTGCAGGTCCGATATCCAGAATAAACCGATTAAACTCCTTCAATTCAAACTGATCCTTTAAGGTTATCTCCGCCTGTTCTTTCATATGGCTGATTTCCAGATATCCCACATAGTAATTGAGATAGTTTACAGGAGCATCCAGCATGTAACTGTAAAGCTCGTCAACCAGAGCACTGTCGCTGATATCAAAATATTGTGACAGATAGACGGCCGCCTGATCCTTATCCCAGCCGTAATAGTTGATATTTATATCCAGCAGTGCATGGAGGGCCAGGGTAGCAGAAGCATTGTACGCCAGAAGACGGCCGAGTTCCGGCGACAGGCCGTTATCTGTGGTGTAGGAGTAGTTTTCCACATAAGTAGCCCACCCCTCGCTGTAACTGTTAAAGCTGAGAACCTTTCTCAGAGGGGAGCTGCAGTTGCCAAGAAAATACACATTCTGGTACAGATGCCCTGGATAGCCCTCGTGAGCCAGGGTCGTATAAAGGCTGTCGGACGTACTTACGGAGCCCTGGTTAATATAGATTACGCAGTCTTCATAGCGGTCCATCGGGGGAACCAGAAAGAAGGCCGGGCTTAAAGTGTGCTCCAGGGCAGAGGGAACGTATTTGGTGGTGTAGGTACTGTGTTCCAGTTCGGGGAAGTCATCGGCAATAACTTCCTTTAAGTGCTCCAGGATTTCATCCGGTTCCGTATAGGCGAACCGGTAATCAGCCAGCTGTTCGCTTAACTCCTCGTGCTCCATAAGGAGTTTGGACATAGCCATCAGGTCATAGTTAAGCTGCTTTTCGACGGCATCCCGAAGTTGATCAATGGTTGCGTAGGTGGTACCCGTGGAAGAATGCACAAGATATTCGTAGTACTCTTTTCCCTTGGGATAGTAGCACAGGCCCATCTCATTGGTACAGGTACCTTTGAGCTCTTTTAGTCCATTTAAGAGAAGCTCGTAAGCGGGAATAAAATGGCTGTTCAGGATTT
>JAETTS010000864.1 GCA_021769025.1 Enterocloster bolteae | reverse complement strand
GTTGACTCTGTAGGCCTTCTTGTGCCGTCTTTGACCCCTCCAGCTCCCCCAGTCCTCCTCCACTCTTCCACCAGTCTCCCTGAGCTCAGCCTAATGTTTGGATGTGGGTCTCGTTCATCTGTCTATATCCACTGCTGGGTGGAGTCTCTCAGAGAACAGTTATGCTAGGAATCTGTCTGAAATCACGATAGAGTATCTTTAATAGTGTCAGGGATCAATGATTGCCCTCGGGTGTAGAGGGCCGCAATAACATTTGCCACCACTAGATGGCGCTGGCTTCCACTGCGCCCCACGTGGAAGGCCAGGATAGCCTCCGCCATTACAAGATGGCGCCAGCCTTCGCCGCGCCAGCCGGCTCCCTTTCAGGAAGTTAACTGTGCGCATGTGCAAGAGTGCCTTCGTGCCAGGTCTTTGCCCACTCCGGGGCGTGCCTTATGAGATCATGGGTAAACAACCAATCAGGTGTGGGTGTGCCGCACTAGGGTGTTTATAAGCGCGCCATGTTGGCGCGGTGGGTGCTTCTCTTTAAGATTAAAATACAGTTTGGTCATAGCAAGGATTTCTAAACGTCCACGTGCTTCTTGCTCGCGGAAAGTCACACGCGGGACACTCGGGGTAGATCTCCACTGCGCTAACCATTGGTTGGACGATCCTTCCATGTCTGCTCTATCTATCTCTGTCTCTGAAGGTCTTGTAGTCTGTGTTCACTTTGGATTGAAGGTTTTGTGGGTGGATTTTTATCCTTGTCACATCACTGGGAGTCATGCCTGGCTACAGAAGTGGACAATTAAGGATCTGTATCCCCATTGCTAGAGTCACCCCAATAGACACCCTGGGGATTCACCTTTCCCAGGTCTCTGGCACTTCCTAGAGATGCGCACCCCACACTTGTGATTTCCATTCCCTTTTCCCTCCATTAACTCTACCTAATTCCTCCAAACCCACTCTACCTAATTCCTCCTACCCACTCCCTTCTCTACCTTCCCTCCCATTCAGTTT
>JAETTS010000863.1 GCA_021769025.1 Enterocloster bolteae | reverse complement strand
AAGATGGATGTAACATATACATACGCTCCTTTCTGCATATCAATTCAATTTATGACGTCGACCTGATTCTTAGACGGTTATATCTGGGAAAGCTGCCCTGTAATCAACACCGTTGCATTCAACTCCTTCTGCATCCGCTCGATAAACGCCTGATTATTGCTTGTCCGAAACTGCTGCAGCTGAACCATCTGGTGCATGTATTCCACACAGGCATCCACGTCGTCATTGATCAGGAGATAATGGTAGGAAGACATGGCCTGGGCCTCGTCTGCTGCCCGGCAGAGCCTGGCCTGAATCACATCCACGCTCTCGGTTCCCCGCTTGACAAGCCGCCGTCTCAACTCGCCGGCGCTTGGAGGAACCACGAACAGAAGCAGTGCCTCCGGGAACTGCTCTTTGACCTTCAGCGCTCCCTGGATCTCAATCTCCAGGATCACATTCTGCCCTTCTTCCATCATCTGGGACACATACTGCCTGGGGGTTCCATAATAATTATTCACATATTGAGCATATTCAATCAATTGTTTTTCCTTGATCATCTGCTCAAATTTCTCTCTGGTAACAAAAAAGTACTCTCTTCCATCCACTTCCCCTTCTCTGGGCTGCCTGGTGGTGGCTGAGATGGACAACGCGTAATTATCGTATTTCTCCAGCAGGGCCTTTATCAGAGTTCCTTTCCCTGCTCCGGAAAATCCGGATACAACTACTAAAATCCCCTGGTTATTCATATTCCGCTCCTGGTTTATTCAATATTCTGAATCTGTTCCCGTACCTTTTCAATCTCTGTCTTAAGCGCAATGGCCCGGTCAGACACCTCCAGGTCATTGGCCTTGGAAAGAATGGTATTGGCCTCCCGGTTCATCTCCTGGGCGATAAAATCCAGCTTCCTCCCTACGCTTCCGCCGGCTAATAATTCCTGCCTGGTATGCTCAATATGGCTTCGCAGGCGTACCGTCTCCTCATCCACGCAGATCTTGTCTGCGAAAATGGTCACTTCTGTGGCGATGCGTCCTTCGTCTATGGAAGCGGTTCCCAGAAGCTCCTTTACCTTCTCCTCCAGCTTCTCCCTGTATTCCGCCAGGATTTGGGGGGAGCGCTCTTCAATGTACGCCACCAGCTGAAGCATGTAATCCAGCTTCC
>JAETTS010000862.1 GCA_021769025.1 Enterocloster bolteae | reverse complement strand
GGAGTATCCAGCTAATGGTAAGCTGCTGGGGATTTCCAAAGACAACAAATTTGAGGTATTCAGCTCCATTGAGTTGGATCGGGACGTCAATCAATACAATCACATCAGTGTGGGGCAGGTAGATCAGAATACGGTGGGCGTTTTGCTGGATGGAACGAAGACGTCCTCCCAGCTCGTCACGGAGCTGGTCTACTGGGATAAAACAAACCAGGTTTTGAAAGCGCCGTTTGACAGTTCCAGTACTGCCCAAAATGTGAATCCAACCATCCGAAAGATCCCGGTTTACTCAGAGAATCAAGGGGAAACCAATCAGCTTCGGTTCCCCATGATGGAATTGATGCCTGGGTATCCGGCGGATGAATCAGATTCCAGCGCATATCTGACCCATTGGTACCGCTATGACACCACCAGCGGCATGACTCTGCGGGAGTCTACCCATTACATTAGTTTGAAGGATCACTACAGCCTGGTGATTCCTCAAAGCTGGGCAGGCAAAGTGACGGCGCAGGCGGACGGGAATAAACACACGGTAACGTTCTACGAATGGAAGACAGCAAATGAAACCAACCAAACCGGCAGCCGTGGGGATGCCTTGCTGAAAATCCAGGCTGTCAGTCAAAATGAGTGGGAGACTATGAAAACAGACGCTTCCCTGTTTCTACTAATGGAAAAAGAAGATACCGTTTATCTCGGCTCGATTCCCAATGCTGGGAATCGCCTCGCCTTGACGGAGGAACAGGTAAAGGCCAATATCGCTCCCTTTTATCAGAAGGAATAATTGGAATTGAGCATATGGGAACCATAGACATTCCCAGAAAGGTGTGGGATCAAATCATGAAGAAAATCCTGGTAGCGGAGGACGAACAGGCTATCCGCGAATTTGTGGTAATCAACTTGAAACGGGCGGGATACGATGCCTATGAGGCTGAAAACGGCGAGCAGGCCCTGGAGATTTACGAACGGGAAGGCGGTAATTTTGACATTGCCGTGCTGGATATTATGATGCCTGGCCAGTACGATGGATTAGCGGTCTGCAAGGAGCTTCGCCGGCAAAGCGGTTCCATTGGGATCATCATGTTGACCGCTCGGACGCAAGAGATGGATAAAGTCAGCGGCCTGATGATGGGGGCGGACGATTATGT
>JAETTS010000861.1 GCA_021769025.1 Enterocloster bolteae | reverse complement strand
AATTCCGCCGTACATTCCTTCATAACCAGGCCATGCGGTTCCTTCCGGTCCCCAGATACTGGAAATACCATGGTAAATCACGCGATTTACACCGCCAAGAAATTCTGTATAAATAGGATACTCCAAAATATGCCTTGGAGACCATGCATAGTTTACCCATGTAGCTCCTGTCTCAGAGGAGAACATATTGATATCATAAAGATGCTGTGCACCTGCCTGGAAACTGTAAACTTCCGGCTGATCCCCGCCGTTTAAGGATTCGGATTCCACATAATCCAGAGTTTTAATTGGAAGAGAAGCCTCCAGAGTCTGTCCATAAGCGATCTGCGCACGAAGCTTAATTCCGTTCTCATGCATATAGTCTGCCATTCGCTGCATCAGATATTCAATATAAAGCTGTGTGGTTACCTCCTTAAAGTCGTTCTGATATTTTGTATTCACAATAGCATCTGCATCCAGCTGATCAGGAGATGGGGAACGGCGTCCGCCCATTAAGGTCATAAGATAAGGCATAATATCGTAACCTTTACGGTTCTTGAATTCCTCTCGGAACTGGCTGGTCCAATAAACAAAGCCGCCGCCATGAGCAAGTTCCAGGGAGTCCATAAACATCTGTACATCACCGTTTTCTGCAATCAGCTACTTCATCTCATCGGTAAGGATGTTGGCATCCCAATATTCTTTCAATGCATTAAATCCATCAATTGCAAAATAATTGATAGAATAGTTGGTCTCTACAGAAGGCGTACAAGTCTGGCCTGTTCCTCTCTGATAATATGCAAAAAGCACATAATCTCCATCCTCAGCTGTAAAGGATACTTTTGCACCTTCCTCTGTTGCTTCTGCCTTATCGGTAATTTCTACAATAGAATCCGGATCCAGATAAGAAATTTCTTCTTCTGTCTTTGTCACTTTAGCTGCCATTACCGCTGCCAGCTTCTGTGAGGTAATCCCTTCTGCTGCTTCCGGCAGAGGAATCACACCGTCAAAAGTTTCTCCTGCTGCTACTGTCTGCATAGAGGCTGCCAGTTCCTGGGAAGCTGCATCACTGTTTGGATCAATCCCCGGAATATTTGCGGTTTTCCAATGAGTACCTGATGTGAAGCTTGCTCCCATCCCGTTCTTGGTAGCATCCTCAATTAC
>JAETTS010000860.1 GCA_021769025.1 Enterocloster bolteae | reverse complement strand
CCCTCAGGGAACCGCGGATTATTCCGGCTGCTTCTTCCTGGGTGGGAGTGGCGAACATGGCAATGTAGTTTTCAGGCATGATTATCTGGGCGCAGCCCGCATAGTTGAGGCCTTTTGCGTCGGTTAGCTTTTTTAGGTATCTGCCTGCGTTTCCAATGTTTCCGCCGCAGGTCATTACGAAGTATATGGTCCTGTTTCCGGTTAGTTCTGTTTTTTCCAGCCATTCCTGCAGAATGCGGGGAATTCTCCACGCATAGGTGGGGGCGGCCACAACCCACGGGGTGTCTGAGTGTATGCTTGAAAAGTCGCGGCTGCGTATTTTCTCTCCCAGATTCATGATATTGTCGTCTGTCTCTTCTCTGATTCTTTTCGCGGTGTATTCACTGTTTCCTGTTCCTGAAAAATATAGAATCATGGCTGTTGTCTCCTTCTGCCTTTATGGCTGTGGGCTGATATGCTGTACGCTTGTGCGGATAAGGCTGGTTAAACGGGCTGTCTCTTTCTGTTGGGTTTCGTCTGCGCTTACATCGTGGTTGTTAGTTCATTAACCATTATAGCGGACAGAGGGCATGAATACAACATTGGTAAAAAAATTCATTACCAGCCATGTTCTTTTGGGGAGAGTATGGAAAAGACGGACTATCGGCATACAGCTGATGGTCCGTCTTTTGCGTCACGGCAGTTTGATTGATTTGGTTGAATCCATGATTCTCTGAAGCTCGGAAAGATCGGTGACCACTCCCTGAAGGTATTCCCTGCCTTCGTAAATCAGGTAGTTGGTCTGGTCCATAATCCAGATGTAGCCCCGTGAGCTTTGCATGCGGTAAACCATGATGCCGCAGCTTACCTGGCAGGCCAGGCAGTCTACCTCTCCGGTGACTCTCCGGCGGTCCTCCGGATGTATCATGTTGATAAATTTGTTGTCAAACAGATCCTTTATCTGCTGCCGGCTGTAACCAAATATCTCAAGGAAACGGCTGCTGATATAAGTGAAGTCAAAGTCCTTTGTCCTGGCGCAGCGGTGGTATCCGCCGGGCATGTCGTTGTTGAGAATGTTTAACTCTGCATTTTCCCTGGCCAGAGCGCTGTTGCGCTCCCTTAACAGGCGCTGGGCTTCCATGCTCTCGGAGATGTCCGTGCATGC
>JAETTS010000859.1 GCA_021769025.1 Enterocloster bolteae | reverse complement strand
TCCCTCCCGATAATGTTCATACAGATACCTCTTTTCCAGTTTTCCTTTCTCAAACTGCTTCGCCAGAGAATTCACCTGCTTTTTCAGCATATTCAGATCAGAAACCACTTTCTTCCGTTCCACCACAGCACGTTCTGCCGCCGCCAGCCCTAAGATTCTCAATGTATCCACAACCTTCCTCTGTATCTTTTCCAAATCCGCATGAATCCGGCTGCAATCCGTATCCTCCAGATACTTTGCCTTCTGGCAGTACAGATAGGTTTCCCTGCCTGACGACTTCAGCAGTTTCCGCCCGCAAAAACCGCATACAAAAAGATTGCCAGAAACCTTCCAGTTGGTATTGCGGTTGAATGCCTTGGCACGGGCCGACAGAGCTCCATTGGCCTCTTCAAATAATTCCCTGGAAATAATAGCCTCATGGGTATTGTCCACCACGATCCAGTCACTTTTCTTATTATTGACCATAATGTTTTTTCCCACAAATGCACTGCTTCTCACATTAGAAATCATCTTCCCGGTATAACGCTCATCCCGTAAAATCTTCCGCACCGAAGCCTGCATCCACAGCGCTTTTTCCTCCGCCAAAGGCTTACTGTAGCCGATTCCCCTGGATTTCTTCAGTTCCACCGGACTGGGAACCCCCTCTTCATTCAACACCTTTGCAATGGCCATGGTTGACACTCCATCCGCCGACATACGAAAAATCCGTTCAATAACCGGCCGAGCCTCCTCATCCACAACCAAATGGTGCCGGTTAAGGGAATCCTTCAGATATCCATAAAAAGGGTGTCCTCCCATATACTCCCCCCTTCTCTCCCTGGTTTTTCTGGCAGACTTCACTTTCATAGATATATCACGGCTGTACATTCCATTGATAAGATTGCGGAACGCAAGCTCCATTCCCCCTGTAGTTCCTACATAATCATTACTATCAAACCCGTCATTCACAGAGATAAAACGAATATCAAATACCGGGAGAATCAATTCCAGATAACTACTCACATCCAGATACTCCCTGCCAAACCGAGATAAATCCTTGACAACAATACAGTCAATCTGCTTCAGCTTCACCTGCACCATCATCTCTTGAAATCCAGGACGTTCAAAATTCGTTCCCGTATAGCCATCATCACAAAATTCTACCAC
>JAETTS010000858.1 GCA_021769025.1 Enterocloster bolteae | reverse complement strand
CGCTGCTCACCCTTTCCGTGCTTTGCGGGACGGTTATCTGAGCCATTATTGTCCGGTTCCGGAAGTTCATAATCCGGGGCAGTGGCTTTTGGAATATCAACTTCTGATACATGTTTTCCCGTTCTTCTGCGCCCTGAAATTTTGAAATATTTATCTGGATCAGGCTTTTCCGGCGGGAGAGTATGAGGGGATACTGTATTATCCGGCAGGGGAACTTCCTCAGGGGTTACAGGCATCTCTTCATACTGGACATGGCTGTCCGGCAGTACTTTGCGCAGCACCCGTTCCAGCACAGGCCGCTCGATCGGTTTGGGAATAAATTCTGTGAAGCCCTCGCTGCGGAACATTTCCCTTGCACCACTGATGGTATTGGCTGTCAGGGCGATTATGGGAAGTTTTTTATATTTCCCGTTATCCAGGGAGCGAATCTGTTTCAGTGTTTCAACACCGTCAAAGCCAGGCATCATGTGATCCAGGAAAACTATATCATAGTTTGTAGAGGCACAACGCTCTATAGCCTCCCGTCCGCTCAGGCAGGTATCCACCTCTATGCCGTAGCTGCCCAGAACTCCCTTGGCAACAACAAGGTTCATTTCCTCATCATCAACCGCCAGAACCCGGACCTGGTCGCAGGAAAACGGCTTGCGTCCTGCGGCCTGGGCTTCCCCAAATCCGTTCTCCTCTACTTCGCCATTAAGCAGGTTTACCACAGAAAGGGCAAAGAACGGTTTGTGAATTATCATGAGTTTGCTGTGTCTGACCAGAGTGAAATCCCGTTCTGCGATAATGACCACCTGCAGGGTATTGGCCAGTTCTTCATAGTAAGCGCGGTTCTCCTCATACTCCGCCTGTGCGATAAATACATGGGTCAGAGGGTGCGTGTTCAAAAGTTTTAGCAGACCTTCAAAATTATGTGCCTGATATCCCTCCAGATTGAGACCGTTCATCATGTGGAGAATGAGGTTGTCATAATATCGTTTCACTTCATCGCTGTTGTATTTTTCAGGACGGAAATAGCATGCGATGCAAAGGTGGACCGGGGTGGATATTTTCATGGAAGGCACATCCTTCTCCACTCCCTGTGGAATGGTGATATGAACCTGCAAACCTTGTTGCTGCTGACTGTCAAAGTGGATAAACCCACCCATGG
>JAETTS010000857.1 GCA_021769025.1 Enterocloster bolteae | reverse complement strand
TCCATACCGTAGAATCTAATGATTTGAATCACATGCAGGCTCCATTACGGTTTTATTCAAAAACCGGTCATATGCCACCACCTGGATCTCATGGCTTTCCTCCGAAAAATCCGGCACCACCAGATGGATTTCCCCATCTGTTTCCGCTTTTTTTGAACACTGAAACACTCCATCCACCAGAACCTCTATCTTCCTGGCTTCCTCCCCTGTCTGGTAAGAAATGTCAATCCGGTTCCCATCTGTCCCAGCCTTTGCAGACAGTTTCGGCCCGCCTCCCGCCTCAATGGGAAGCCCTCCCAGATTCTCCCTGAAAATAGTAAAGGGTTTTCTCACTTCATCTGCATAGACTCCTTTGATTCGGATGTCTGTCAACCTTCCCAGACCGTCCTTCTCCCGAAATAAATTCAGATATCCTACGCTCTCCGGATCCCAGCCCATAACCAGACAGCATATGGTATCGACAGCCACCGGATCTTTCCCCGCAAGCAGCAGGCGCATATTCATCTTGTCGGTTTCTCTCCGTTCCGAAGACATGGGAACCGGCCCACTCTGGAAGCCTTGAAGCCCATCCACAATCACATAGTTTACCGGTTTTGCCTTATAGTAATCGTATATCCATTTATCCAGTTCTCCGTCCACGATCTTGTGGGAAACCATCCGCTGTTTGCTTGGAGTATCCGGCCCCATGCCATACAGGTTGCCGGGAGGCGTTCCGATACTGACATTCTTGATCCCTGCCGTCACCACCACGCCGGACGTTGTCTTAAGGGCGGGAATGCTGATCACCACATCCGCATCGTAGAGAATTCTGTTAAAATAGTAAGATTTGTGGAGCAACCCCTCTGGCGTATCCACCTTCACCACCTGCGGGGCATCGAAATCCCTCCATCCTCCGCAATCTTCCTCCAGGCAGATAAAACCATCCACCCCTTCCATGTATTCTTCCGTATAATGAAAATGTTCCATCACGCTTCTGGTAGGGCCAGTGGCAGAGCCTTCCATAATATATATCTGTCCATCCGGATTCAACTCTCTCACCATCTTAAGAACCGCCTTAGTGACTCGCCAATCCGTTGTAATTCCATTTACTTCCTGATCCAACACCTCTCCTGTGGAATCCACAATCATCTGTACCAGATTAGGCTTTAAC
>JAETTS010000856.1 GCA_021769025.1 Enterocloster bolteae | reverse complement strand
AATGGAAAACAGACACGCCGGAGACCCCAGGCTTCCGGCGTGTTTGTACTTCTTTATTTTACAATAACTCCATCCTCATCCCACAGGTCATGCCAGTCATTTGCTCCCGGCCACAGAAATACTTGTCCTTTGATCAGGCGGTTATTTTTATCCAGAGATTTGATGATCTCCATCTCTTCCTCTGTCAGCGGATCTTCTGTCACACACTGCAGATTCTTGGTGTAGTTTCTCTCCTTCAGGGAGAATGGAATAGGCGTCTGGCCTCTCTGCACTGCCCATTTGATGCAGACAACTGCCGGATGAATTCCATGTGCCTCTGCAATTTTCTTCAGTTCCGGAAGCTCAATATCTGCGATATCCTCCGGTGTTTTGTCACGTTCCGGACGTTCCGGGGACCCGATGGGGCAAAAGCCTACAACTTCAATCTTATGGGCACGGCAGTACTCAAACAGCTCTGTCTGCTGGAAACATGGATGAAGTTCCATCTCAATGGCTGCAGGCTGAATTCTGCAAAGAGGAAGAACTGCCTCCAGTTTCGGGATGGTCATATTGGACATACCGATATGTTTGGTAAGTCCCATATCCACCAGGCGTTCCATCTGTCTCCAGGTCTTCATAAACCGCTCTGCAGTAAAAGGCTTGGAATCCGGGTTGCGGGAATCCACATCGCAGTGAGGTGCATGATAGTTGGGGAATGGCCAATGTACATAGTACATATCCAGGTAGTCCAGTTTCAGATCTTTTAAGGTTTTAGCACAGGCAAGAAGAACATCTCCGTCACCGTGCATATCATTCCATACCTTGGATGCAATAAAAAGCTCTTCTCTTTTTACCACACCTTCCGCAAAAGCATCCGCAAAAACCTGTCCGATCTGGTCTTCATTTCCATAGCAGGCAGCACAGTCAAAGGAGCGATAGCCTACACGGATGGCTCCTGCAACAGAAGCAGATACCGCATCCGGGTCAGCGTGGTCGCTTCCGAAGGTTCCCATGCCAACTGCAGGCATTTTAGCACCAGTATAAAGGGTTCTCTGTGGCACTGTAGATGGATCAATAAATGTCATAATTATTTCCTCCTTCATAGATATATATGTAATTTCTTATTTCAGCTTCAGGATCTGCACTTTGGGAAGGATTGCCTCCATATCCTCTT
>JAETTS010000855.1 GCA_021769025.1 Enterocloster bolteae | reverse complement strand
AATCTTGATCTATTATTCCAGGGTGAACAATAAGTCCCTTTAAGGTTAAGGAGGATCGACCCAAAATAAGGCCAACACTTCCCACGGGTAAGGGGCCTTTGTAGTCAGTGGGGACAGGTTGCACACCCATCAGTGGCATTAATATGAATTGGGTGGTGGAACAGAGGTCCACTCCTGCTGAGCCTCTTGTGGCTCTGCGAACCGTGGTGTCCGTCTGTTGTAAGCTGGAGTCCCATATGTTTTGGGGCCCTGAGACCTGGGGCCCAGATACCCATTTTTTAGAGTGTTTTCACTCCGTTCTGCCTGGGGAGGCCCGGGCTGAATAAGCCTGCCTCTGATTTCTTTAACTGAGCGACACTCACTAGCCCAATGATAGCCTTTCCCACACTTAGTACACAGTCCTGGTGCTCTCTTCCTAGTGAGGGCTTGACACTCCTTTTTCAAATGTCCTGGTTTGCCACAGTTATAGCAGACCTTGCGATCACCTGTACCTGAGCACTTTTGGCCCTGTAGGATAGCAGCTGCAAGGCCGGCATTAGTAAGTGGGCCTCCAAGTTCTCGGCAAACTCTCAGCCAGTCCTGTAATCCTTTGCTCTTCCTAGGTGTAATAGCTGCTCTGCATTCCTGTGTGGCTTGCTCATAGACCAACTGTTCCACTAAAGGCATTGCCTGTTCAGGGTCTCCAAAGATCCTGCCTGCTGCCTCTGTCATCCTAGCCACGAAGTCTGAGAATGGCTCCTGGGGGGCTTGTATGATTCTTGTTAAGTGTCCCCCAGACTCTCCCTTCTTGGAAAGTGCCTTCCACGCCTTAACAGCGGCAGTGGCAATTTGAGCGTATGCTCCCCAGTCATAGTTAGTTTGATTATTGGCATACTGCCCTTGTCCTGTTAGCAGATCAAGCATCCAGTCTCTCTGATTGCCTTCAGCAATGGCATTGACTTTGGCCTGTGCCTGAGAGGCATCATACCATAAGGCTTTCCATTCCATGTATTGCCCCATATTAGGGAGCACAGCCTTCACTGTTGTCTGCCAGTCTCCTGGCAAGCCTTTCGACTTGAGCAATAGTAAAATTGGCACTAACTCCATAGTTACGGACCGACTCTGCAAGTTCCTTAATTTGAACATATTCTACTGGTACGTGAACACGGCCTCC
>JAETTS010000854.1 GCA_021769025.1 Enterocloster bolteae | reverse complement strand
GTGGGTTCGTCAAATATCAGGATGTCGCAGTTCCTGGTAAGCCATTTTGCAATGACCACTTTCTGTTGGTTACCTCCCGACAGGTTGCGCACCTGCTGTTCCACGGATGGTGTCTTTGTCTTTAATGCCTCCACATATTGTTCCGCGGTTTCTTTTTCCGCATTCTTATCAATAAACAGGCCTTTGCAGAATGCTTTCAGGGAAGCCATTGTCGTATTCTCGGCTACCGTTTTCTCAATGATCACACCATAGCGCTTGCGGTCCTCCGACAGATATCCAATCCCGGCGTCAACCGCGTCCTGTGGGTTCTTGATATCCACCCGTTTTCCATTCACATAAATATCACCGCTGTCTCTCCTGTCAGCACCAAAGATAGCCCTGGCTGTCTCCGTCCTTCCGGCTCCCATGAGTCCTGAAAAACCCAGGATTTCTCCTTTGCGAAGTTCAAAGCTTACATCTTTTACTGTTTTCCCAACATTCAGGTGTTCAACCTTCAGCACCACCGGGGCAGACGGCTTTACATTGCTGAAACTCTTAGGCTCCTCATACACCGTGCGTCCCACCATCATCTGGATGATGTCGTCTTTCGTGGAATCCCTGGTTATGAGCGTACCCACATATTCCCCGTCCCTCATGACCGTTACCCTGTCAGTAATCTGGTTAATCTCATCCATGCGGTGGGAAATGTATACAATTCCGATATCCTTGGCCCTCAGATCACGTATGATTTTGAACAGCTCGCTGATTTCTGAATCTGTCAGCGCGGCAGTCGGTTCATCAAATACGATTATCTTGGCATCTGTAGAGATTGCCTTTGCTATCTCACACATCTGCTGGCGCCCCACCGTCAGCCTCCCCATTGTTTCCCTTGGGTCAATCCTGATATTCAGTAATCCGAACAGCTTTTCTGCCTCTTCCACCATCCTGCGGTCATTAATCAGCTTTCCGTTCATTTTTTCTTTGCCGATAAAGATATTCTGGGCCACCGTTAAGTGGTTCATCATGTTCAATTCCTGATGCACGATCACAATGCCGGCGTCCTGCGCTTCCCTGGGACTTTTAAATTCCACCTGGCGCCCCTCATACACAATGGTACCGCTGTCCTTGCTGTAGATTCCTGTCAATATCTTCATGAGGGTGGATTTTCCGGCGCCA
>JAETTS010000853.1 GCA_021769025.1 Enterocloster bolteae | reverse complement strand
GATGAGCATAAGGTCAGTATCTGCTGCAAGGATTTTGCCACTCCTTATGACCGGGAACTGACTACCAGGATTATCAATCAGGCAAAAAAGGCCGGATGTGATTATGCGGTGGATATCTTCTACCGGTATGGGACAGACGGAAGCGCGGCATTAAAGAGTGGTAACAATGTGTATGCCGCAGCATTCGGAATGGCGGTGTACGGAAGCCATGGGATCGAGAGAACCCATATGGACGGGATTGAGAATACAGCCAAACTGATTGCAGCGTATGTGCTGGATATCTAAGGGTTGATCATCGTTTTGCAGATGCCTTAAAGTTTTGGCTCCAGGGAAAAGAAAAGCCGGAAGGCCTACGCTTTTCTCTGGAGTTTTTATATGTTTTTGAATGGCGGAAAATTGTCTGGATGCTTGGCATTCTCCTGATTTATGTTATACTATAAATGACAGAATAACGGGTAAGGAGGAGGAATTTATGGTAAAGTATTCAGAACTGTATCCCTGTGTCAATGGTTTTAGGAGCAAGATTACCCTGGATGGCCTGTGGAAGTTTCGTTTTGATTCAACATCTGTGGGAAAAGAGGAAGGGTGGCAAGAGAAGGGGCTGCCGGCTGCTGTTTCCATGCCAGTGCCATCCTCGTTTGCAGATCTTTTTACATCTGAGAAGGAACGGGATTACTGTGGGGATTTCTGGTATGAGACACAGTTTTACTGTCCGGATGACGAGCAGGATCGGGCATATTTCCTGCGTTTCGGCAGTATCACCCACAGGGCAGTGGTCTATGTAAACGGCCAGGTTGTGGGCGAGCATGAAGGTGGTTTCCTTCCGGTGGTTTGTGATGTCACAGACGTGGTGCAAAAGGGCCAACCCAACAGGCTGGTAGTCTGGGCCAACAATGATTTAAGTGAGGAAACTTTGCCCTGTGGCACGGTAAAGACCATGGCATCTGGAAGGCGGCTGGCAAAGCCTTATTTTGATTTCTATAATTATGGAGGGATCCATCGCAGTGTATATCTTTTGCAGATTCCTAAGGCGGCTGTCACCGACTACACGGTGACCTACGAGGTGGAAGGGGAATCCGCCAAGATCCATTATCAGGCTGTATGCAATGGAGAAGGCAGCATCAAAGTAAGCCTTTATGATGCAGACGGTATTCTG
>JAETTS010000031.1 GCA_021769025.1 Enterocloster bolteae | reverse complement strand
GGATGTGAAGATCGAAGGGGCTGATGAGACTCCCAACATCGGAGGTGCAGCGTTCGAGGATCTGGCTGCTCAGATCAAGGATGCACAGAGCGCAGAGATTGACGGTGTATCCGGAGCAACCCTTACATCAAACGGTGTAAAAGAGGCAGCAACCATGGCAATCGCCCTTGCAAAGGGTGAGGAAGTCAGCGCAGGGGGAGGAGAACTGACCTTTACGGCAGGTACATACACAGGTGTGGGAGCTGGTTACAACGGAGATGTTTCCCTGGATGTTACCTTCAGCGACAGCGCCATCACAGATATTGTGGTGAATACTTCCGCAGAGACCAACCATGTAGGAACCCCGGCCTTTGACATCATGTTCCCGGATGCTATTGAGGCCAATGGTTCTGGTATTGACAGCGTATCCGGCGCTACCTTTACCAGCCGTGCTGTGAAGGATGCGTTGAATGATGCGGCAGAGCAGGCCGGCGTGTCTGACCTGGCGGCGTTCAAGAAGAACACAGTGGTTCATGAAGCCGGAGAAGATATTGAGGTTACCTATGATGTAGTGGTTGTAGGCGGCGGCGGAGCTGGTATGGCAGCTGCAGCAGAGGCAGCATTAAGCGGCAAGACGGTTCTGATTATGGAAGCAAACGCTGAGATCGGCGGCAACACCCTGGTTTCCGGCGGAGCTTATCAGTCGGTTATGCCTTACCTGGTATGGGATCCAAAGGATCCGGATGCCACAACCGGTACCTGGGAGTACAACGGAGAATCCTACGATAAGGTAATGTCCACCCAGGGCTGTATCGATACCTTAAAGACGATTCTGGAATGGTCTGAGGAGCCTTTCGATGAGGAGTATTACAAGAATAATGAGTACATCATCGGCGAGATCGATGATTTAAGCAAACATGGTGTTCATGCCGAGTATCTGGATACCTTAAAGGCATTGAAGGCAGAGATCAAAGAATATCTGGCCTGGGCACAGCCGAAGCTGGATGCCGGCACTCCGGAGAATGAGATTACCCTGTTCTCCACCGTAAACCTTCATATTTTCCAGACCTACTATGGCGGCTTAAGACAGAGCAGCGACAAGTCTGAGTGGATCTATGGTGATTATGAGCTGGTTTCTCAGTTCATCAACGAGGCTCAGGGCCTGAAAGAGTGGTTGAGGGATCAGGGTTCCTACTTTAATGACGCAACCCAGCCCACCCTTATCGGTGCGCTCTGGTACAGGGAGAATGAGTTTGCAGGCGGCGACCTGGACGGCGACGGCAAACCGGAAGTACCGGCGCAGTGGGGTACTTATTTTGCAACCACCCAGAATACGGTACTGAATACAGCTCCTACGGCAAAGGACAACCAGATTATGCTCCGCACCACAGCAGAGCATCTGATTCTGGAGGACGGCAAGGTAACCGGCGTGGAGGCTGTCCAGTATGACGGCACCAAGGTAACTGCCCATGCCAACAACGGTGTGGTTCTTGCAACCGGCGGTTTTGCTGCCAACATTCAGAAGGTTATGGATACCAACCAGTACTGGGATAAGAAGTTTATCACCGCCAGCACCAAGACGACCAACCGGAATTCTCTGGACGGAAGCGGTATCGCCATGGGCGAGGAAGTAAATGCAGGCACAACCGGCGAGGGCTGGACCCAGATGATGCCCATCTCCTGGATCGACAATGGAAATCTTTCCTTTGGCGCAGGTACTTATGCGGTTTACATTAACCCCACCACAGGCAAGAGATTCGTAAATGAGTCTGCAGAGCGTGACGTTCTGTCTCTGGGCGAATTTGAGAATGGCGTTGAGTACGGCGGCTCTCAGGGCGTGTTCCTGGAATTCTCCAATGCAGATGTGATGGTTGGACGTCCTTATCCCTACGATGATTACACCAACAATGTATCCGGCAAGGAACAGGTTGACGGCAGGGTTTACTTTGTGACCAGTCCGGCGGAACTGCAGGCAGTTCTTGACAACTTTGGCATGGAAGCAGATCCGGCGGCTATCTATGCAACCATCGAGGCATACGATAAGGCAATCATGGAAGGCAAACAGCCAGAGGATGCAGGCAAGAGCCAGGCAAGCAACCTGATCGGTAAGGCAGACAAGGATTCCAGCGACAATTACGACGCAAGTACCTACAAGTTAGACGGCGAGCTGCTTCGTGTAAGAATCATGGCTCCTTCTACCCATCATACCATGGGCGGGTTGACGGTTGATATCAATCGCCACGTACTGGACGGAGACGGCAATGTGATTCCCGGACTGTATGCAGCCGGCGAGGTTACCGGCGGTATCCACGGAGGAAACCGTCTGGGCGGCAACGCCATTGTTGAGATCTTTGTATCCGGACGTACAGCGGCTCAGGCAATTGTTGAGGATAACAAATAATAGACAGAAGTAACAGATAAAAAGCGGGTGTTCCCTGAGTGTGTCTGGGGAGCATCCGCTTTCTTTATATCATAGGAAAGTGCGTTCTATGATATAAAAAAGTGACCCGAGGATCGCACTGCGGCGGAAAGGAATCATGTCGTTTAAGCGACCCGCCGCAGGCGGCGAATCCTGCGGAACAGGATTCTTTTTTTAGTGGTTAGGGATATTTGCGCAAGGCGAAGAGCTGTGCAGTGGGAACGAAATGCATGGAAGTCAGTTCCTTTCTCTGGTATGGCCTGTGATGGCCTGATAACAGATAGGTTTTATTTTTTATATCGTATCTTGTGGCAGAAAGACAAGGAAAAAGGAGAAGGTTCGGTATATTGACAGGTTTTGCGGAACCGGCTATACTATTAGCGGAATTGGGTTATTACTTGAGAGGAGGATATTATGGCACTGATAGAATTGCATTTACATACATCAGAGAGCAGTCCCTGCGGAAGGGTTTCGGCTAAGAAGGGAATGGCTATGTACCGGGAGGCAGGTTATGACGGGGTGGTGGTTACAGACCATTTCAGCAGGAATGTCCATGGCCGCAAAGATGGCAGAAGATGGATGGATGTGGTGGATTCTTTTTTAACCGGATATCGTCTGGCCAAAAAAGAAGGGGAGAAACTGGGGCTTCGGGTCTATCTGGGGATGGAACTTCGGTTTCCTCATGATGAGAATGACTTTCTGGTGTATGGACTGGATGAAGGGTATATTCTGGCTCATCCATGGCTCTATGAAAAGGAATTGTATCAGGTATATAAAGAGATGAATCTGGCGGGGATTGAGATTTTCCAGGCCCATCCGTTCCGCAGCTGCTGTAGTCCGGCAGATCCTAAGTGTTTAAGCGGCGTAGAGATTCTCAATGGAAATCCACGGCATGATTCTCACAATGACATGGCCAAGGCCTGGGCTAAAGAGCAGGAACTGACAGGAATCTGTGGGTCAGATTTTCATCAGGTGGAGGATCTGGCCGGAGCAGGGATCTGTGTTCCAGTTCTTCCGGAATCGGAAAAGGAACTGGCCCGGATGCTGAAGGAGGGGAGCTTTACCTTCAGACCATAGTGAGACCGTGTACCAGATCCTCCAGTGTGATGTGGGAAAAGTACTCATATACCATCTTGTCAAATCCCTTCCACATAGGAAGGGTAAGGCACTTGGGGCTTCTTGCGCAGCCTTCACCATCCTGCGCAAGACAGGCCACGGTGGCAAGCGTTCCTTCGGTCAATGTTAAGATCTCCCAAGCAGTATATTCCGAGGGGGAGCGGGTCAGCTTGTAACCGCCGCCTTTGCCGCGAAGGCCTTTTAACAGTTTCTCTTTTACCAGAATCTTTAAGATAATCTCTAAATATTTTTCTGATATTTCCTGTCTGGAAGCAATCTCACCCAACGGAATGTAACCGTCTCTGTTCTGTTGTGCCAAATCTACCATCACACGTAAAGCATATCTTCCCCTTGTAGAAATCATATAGTATCTCCTTGTAAATAAATGATCACTCAAATACGAATCAACAATACAACCTATTATACTACAAGGAAATAGGGTTTTCAAGGACAAAGATGAATACAAAAAAGAAAAATGGAGAAATTACTAATAGTTTGGGTCAGTAAAGATCCTATACCGGAAGATTGGAATCTGTGATAAAAATAGAAAGGAGCATAGGGCCATGGAGAAAGGAAAAGCCAGTATCCATTTTGAGGAGCCGCCATTCATCGCCGGAATGGCCAGTGTGGCGGGAAAGAAGGAGGGCCAGGGGCCGTTAGGGCATCTGATTGATGTGATCGAGCAGGATGACATGTGTGGAAAAGAGAACTGGGAGGCAGCGGAAAGCGCGATGCAGAAAAAAGCAGCCCAGCTGGCTATCAAAAAGAGTGGGACAGAAAAAGAAAAAATTCGCTATCTCTTTGCCGGGGATCTGTTGGGCCAGCTGATTGCCACCTCTTTCGGCACTGCAGACTTAGAGATTCCCACCTTCGGGCTATACGGGGCTTGTTCCACCATGGGAGAAGCCATAGCCCTGGGAGCCATGACCGTCCATGGAGGATACGCAGAACAGGTTCTCTCTATGGCATCCAGCCATTTTGCCACGGCAGAAAAGCAGTTTCGTTTTCCCCTGGCATACGGGAACCAGCGTCCCTTTTCCGCCACCTGGACGGTGACAGGGTGCGGCGCGGTAGTCATAAGAAAAGGCGGCCAGGGCATAGCAAAAATCACCGGTGTGACAGTTGGAAGAATCGTGGACTTTGGTGCCAGAGATTCCATGAATATGGGAGCAGCCATGGCCCCTGGGGCAGTTCACACCATTCTCCAGAACTTCGAAGACTTCGATGTAGACGAAACCTACTATGACCGGATTATCACCGGTGACCTGGGAGAAGTTGGAAGAAAGATTGTACTGGACATGATGAAAGAAGAAGGCCATGACCTGGAGTCTGTATATATGGACTGCGGCATCGAAATCTTTGACAAGGAAAAACAGGATACCCATGCCGGAGGAAGCGGCTGCGGCTGTTCCGCCGTCACCCTGTGCTCCATGATTCTCCCCAAGATTCAGAGAGGTGAGTGGAAACGGGTTTTGTTTCTCCCCACCGGTGCCCTCCTGTCCACAGTCAGCTTCAATGAAGGAAAAAGCATCCCAGGAATTGCCCACGGAGTTATGATAGAATGTATATAGGGCATAAAGGCATATAGCGTATAGGATTATATAACGTATGATGTATGTAACGTATGTAGCAGCAGCCGATATGGGCTGTGGAAAAAGACAAGCACTAAATCAGCACAGAAAGGAAGACACACAGATGGATTATATAAAAGCATTTCTTGTAGGCGGAGCTATCTGCGGCCTTGTACAGATTCTTCTGGACAAGACCAAAATGCTGCCAGGCCGGGTCATGGTAACCCTTGTAGTCACAGGCAGCATTCTGGGATTTTTAGGCATCTACGAGCCCTTTGCAAAATGGGCCGGAGCCGGAGCTACGGTACCTCTCCTGGGCTTTGGAAACACACTGTGGAAGGGAGTCATGGAAGGAATCCAGACCGACGGCCTTTTAGGCGTATTCAAAGGCGGCTTCACAGCCAGCGCCGCAGGAATCTGCGGAGCCTTAGTGTTCGGATACCTGGGCTCCCAGATATTTAAACCCAAAATGAAATGATAGACAGACGTTGCCGTCAAAGCCAAAACAAGGTATGAATGTATGCCATGATGCCAGGAAAAAATGCCATATTCATTTAGCTAGAGATAACGTAGCCCGGAGAGGGCATGATACACTTTCTTCCAGGGTACTTGAAGACCATCGGTACTTAGGTGCTGTATTTTAGCACCTTACGTACCGCTATGTTGCTAAGTGCCAGTGGCACTTGTTTAGCAACGACCGGAGCGGAGCGTAGACCTTCACGTCACCCTCCAGGTATGTGTTCACACTAGGCTCGAAAAGACCTCGCCAAGTGTTCACCGAAGCGCGAGCGTGCCCAGGAAGAAAGTGTATCATGCCCTCTCCGGGCGGTCCTCCTCACGATTCATTAAACAATTCAATGAAGAATGAATATTCCCATGAAATTAATCTATATACTCTCACCGGGCGGACTCTCACCCGGCCTCTTTCCCCAAAACCTGAAGAATTCTATATAAATATGATATATTTTGGATTTAGCATCCCCATAAAATTAGCTATAATACATATAAAGACGGCCGACTTTATCTGAAAATACAATAATTCAGACAAAAATCAGAAACAAAAGAAAGATAACAGACAGCACATAACACATAACAGACAACAGAAACCACAACTCACAACTTACAACTCAAAAAAGAAGGAGGTAGTCAAAACCAGAATGAAAATAGGAATACACTTCGGACACTGGGGCAGCTTCTATGGACAGCTGGGAGTGAAAACCTGCCTGAAACAGGCAAAGGAGGCAGGAGCAGATGTCTTCGAGTTTTTTCCCACGGAAGAAATGTTCTCCCTGGAAAAAGAAAAAATAAAAGACTTAAGAAAGTACATAGAAGACCTTGCCATCACCCCGGTATTCACATTCGGATACCCGCCAGGCTGGGATATGGCAGGCGACGACGAGACTCTCAGAGAGAAAGCAGTGGAGCATCTGAAACGGGCTATAGAGGGAATGGGCCTTTTAGGCGCAGCCGACATCGGCGGAATTGTATACTCCAACTGGCCTGCAGACTATTCGCATCACATCATTGAACCGGACGAGAAAAAAAGAAAGACCGAAAACTGCATCAACGGCCTGAGGAAAGTGATGAAGACAGCCGAGGACAATCAGGTGACCGTAAACCTGGAGATTGTAAACCGGTTTGAACACTACCTTATGAACACAGCGGCAGAGGGGATTGCAGTCTGTAACGCAGTGGGCAGCCCTAACTGTAAGCTGCTTCTGGACTGTTTCCACATGAATATTGAGGAGGATGACATTCCTGAGACAATCCGGAATTCCAAAGGATACATCGGCCATTTTCATGTAAGCGAGCCTAACAGAAAGGTACCATATCATACCAGCCGGACACCCTGGAAAGAAATAGGAGCAGCGTTAAGAGAAATCGGATATGATAAATCTGTCATCGTAGAATCTTTTTACAAGAGCGGCGGTGAGCAGGGACACGATATGAGAATGTGGAGGGATCTTGCAGAGGACCTTAGCATAGACGGACGGCTGACGTTGGCTGAACAGGGGATAGCGTATATTCGGAATCAGTTTGGAGGGACGAAAGATGATTTTTGATAAGATGAGTCTGGCATCCAAGACGGCGGTTGTGACAGGAGCAGCCCACGGAATCGGGAAGGCCTGTGCCCTGGCTCTTGCCCAGGCAGGAGCGGATGTGATGGTGGTGGATATAAATGAAAAGGTAGATGACACGGCAGAGGAGATACGGCAAATCGGCAGAAAAGCCATCTCCATGACTGGGGATATCACGGACGAGGAGCAGATGACAGAGTGTATGGACCGTGTCCTTCGGGAATGGGATAAGGTGGATATCTGTTTTTGCAATGCCGGTACGTTTCAGGATATACCGGCGGAGGATATGCCGTTGGAAGAGTTTGAGAGAGTTATCCGGGTGAATCTGACAGGGGCTTTTATCACAGCCCGGGCAGCGGGAAAGGCCATGATAGAAAGGGGAGTTCCCGGCTCCATCGTGCTGACGGCATCTATGTCGGGGCATATTGCCAATATCCCTCAGTGCCAGTGCGCCTACAACGCGTCAAAGGCAGGGGTGATTATGCTGGGCAAGAGCCTGGCGGTGGAGTGGGCCAGACATGGAATCCGTGTAAATACCATAAGTCCCGGATATATCAGAACCTGGAGTGATGAGCCGCTGAAGCCGGAGGAGGTGGGAACTTCCAACTTTGAACAGTGGACCCCTCTGAGACGTTTCGGACAGGCGGAGGAGCTGCAGGGGTTGGTTGTGTATCTGGCAGGGGATGCATCTGGCTTTGTTACAGGTTCGGATTATGTCATTGACGGGGGATATACTGCATTTTAAGGAGGAATGCTTGTGAAACGAGAGTCTCACAACGGGAATTGTTTTGATGACCTGGCAGGTGCCCCAGAACGGCGCGTGCCGATTCCGAGGAATGATACAGAAGGAGTCCTGGAAGGACAAGAAATCAGCAGGTATGGGAGTATGAAATTTTACGGAAACAGGAGGAAATAGAACATGAGGAAGTATAAGAAGAGACTGGCAGGTATGATTCTGTGTGCTGCTATGGCAGGAAATCTGCTGACTGGCTGCAGTTCATCTGGTGATTCAGGGCAGCAGGGTGCAGACGGGGCTGGTACGGCTGGAAGCCAGGTGCAGGAGACGCAGGGAACCGGGCAGGAGAAGGAGACTGAGGCCCCGGCGGCTTCTGGCAAGTCTGAAAATGTACCCGAGATTCGTCTTGTAAGCTGGATGACGCCGTCGGATCCTAAGACAAAACCGGTCTATGAGGCGATTATGGACTTTGCGGCGGATCACAGTTCGGAGTTTTCGCTGGAGCATGAAAATATCTTAGGGGATGAGCTGAAGGCAAAAATCAAGACGGACGTGGCCAGCAATACGGTACCGGATGTTTTTCTTTACTGGGGCAGCGGAGGCAATTCTGCCATGCTTTTGGATGCGGATGTGATTATACCGTTTGACGAGTATCTGGAGGCTTCCACACAGATTAAGAGGGAGCTGTTCCCTGAGGAATCGTTTTCACGGACATCGGCTGGGGGAACCCTGGCTACCATTACCGGCGGTCTGGAATATGGCGTCTGGTTCTGCAATCAGGAGCTGTTTGACCAGTTCCAGCTGGAGCTGCCAAAGACTCTTGATGATATGATTGCGGTGGGGCAGGTATTTTATGAGAATGGAATCGTTCCGTTTGCCATGGGCTCTAAGGGCGGCAACCCGGCTCATGAGTTTGCGGCCGAAATCCTGGGACAGATGCCGGACTGCCAGGAGGATTTCCGGATGATTAATGAGGAGTATACGGTGGATACGCCCAATATAAGAAAGACATTTGAGATTATTCAGACTATGCGGGAGAACCATCTGTTCCCGGCGGATACCATTTCCATCGGAGACTGGGACCAGCATTTTGCCATGTACAATGAGGGAAAGGCGGCTATGATTTATGCCTGGACATGGCAGCTGTCTAATATGTCTCAGGAGATGGCGGACAAGACGGTTATTATCCCAGCTCCGGTTATGCCGGGAGGGACAAGGGATACTGCTAATTTTGCCAGGTCCGGCGGTGATATGGGATATGTGATTTCCAGAAATGCATGGGAGGATCCGGATAAGAGGGCAGCGATTATCACACTGGTGGATTATCTTTATTCTAAGGAAATTCAGGAATTGGTTCTCTACAGCGGCGGAGGGATTCCTTCCCGGCTGGATACGGAGGTGGATGCATCCCGGGTGGCAACGCCGAAGCTGGCGGAGGTTATTCATTTTGCCAAGGGCAAGGAGTCTTGTCCTAACCTGCCTCAGGCATGCCCGAAGACGGAGTGCTGGACGGATTTTGCGGATGGTATTGATGAGCTGATGGCTGGAATCAGCACGGCGGAGCAGGTGCTTGAGAATATTGACCAGTCTCTTGCCGGAGCAAAGGAAAACTGAGAATGACAGGGTCCGGGAATCCCCTAGTACTGCCTTGCGGAAATAACGATGAATAGAGTGCCTGATGGCTGCGTCATCTGTGCGTCTGCAAAGCGACGTTCTACGCTCCACTCCGGTCCTTGCTGGACAAGCGCCACTGGCGCTTAGCAACGTAGTGGTGCCTACGTCTAGCTTTGCAGGCGTGCAGAGGGCGTAGGCAGCGAGTGCTTTATTCACCGGAATTTCCGCAAGGCAGTACTAGAGATTCCCGGATTACATAGGAGAGGGATTGTATGAATGTGAGGAACCGAAGCAGAAACAGGGCGAAAAAGGGAAAGTGGCTGTTTTCTTTCAGTTTCCAGCTCCCGTCATTTGTTCTGTATACTGTTTTTTTAATCTTGCCTATGGTGGCGTCTCTGTATTTTTCCCTTCTGAAATGGGATGGAATCACGGCGGCAAGATTTGTAGGCGGTAAAAATTTTGTGGATTTGTTTGTTCATGACCGGTATTTTAAGAAGGTTATCTTAAACACGTTAAAAAGGATGATAGCCGGTGTGTGTATTCAGCTTCCTCTGGCTATGGTACTGGCGTATCTTGTCTATCGTACCACCCGTGGGTTTCATTTTTTTCAGTCTGTGTATTTTGTGCCGGTGGTTATTTCGGCTACGGTGATTGGCTTAATGTTTTCTCTGTTTTTTAATCCGTCTTTTGGGCCGGTGAATGCGTTTTTGCAGGCGGTAGGGTTAAAGGGACTTATAAGAAACTGGCTGACGGACCCGGGCGTGGTGTTGTTTTCTGTTATCATGCCTGGGATTTGGCAGTATATGGGGTATCATTTTATTATTTTTCTGGCGGGAATGCAGTCTATCCCTAAGGAGATTCTGGAGAGTGCCTGTATTGACGGGGCCAACTCGGTGAGCACGTTTTTTCTGATTGTCATACCGAATATTAAGGGGATGATTCAGGTATGTCTGGTTATCTGTCTTACGGGGTCTATCAAGACCTTTGATATTCCGTATCTGATGACCCAGGGAGGGCCGGGGGCGGAGAGTACGTTTCTGTCCATCTACATGTATAAGGAGGCTTTCGTGGATTCTTCTATCGGAAGGGGCACGGCGGTGGCAGTCTGTATGCTGGTTCTGGCTTTGGTGGTTACGTTTGTGGTAAATGGCGTGTTTGCATTTCTTAACAGGAAGGATTAGGAGGGGCGAATGAAAAGAAGATGGAACCCTTTTTCTGTTTTGCGGTATGTGGTGCTTTCGGTGACGGCATTGCTGACTCTGTATCCGTTGTTCTGGATTGGGATATGTTCGTTAAAGTCCAGTGAGGAGATTTATGGCTCGCCATTTGGGCTGCCGAAAAACCCGGAGTGGGAGAATTATGCAGAGAGCTTCGTGGCGGCGGATATTCCGATTCATTTGTTTAACAGTATCATGTATGCAGTGGTGTCTTTGACTGCGGTGGTGATTTTAAGTTCTATGAGCGCGTATATCATTGCGAAGGTCTGGAAGAGTAAAAGGGTTTATAATTATTATTCTCTGGGGATTATGATTCCTATCAATGCGATTATTATTCCGTTTATCCTTATTTTCAGGAGTGTGGGGATTTTAAATACCAGGGTTGGGATTATTTTGGCGTTTATTGTGACGAACCTGGCGTTCAGCATTTTTATTTTGGTGCCTTTTATGGAGGGGCTGCCGGATGAGCTGGAGGATGCGGCGAGAATTGACGGGTGCAACCGTTTTCAGACGTTTGTGAAAATTATGCTGCCGTTGTCTAAGGCAGGGCTTGCCACGGTGGGGACGTTTGTATTGATTAACTGCTGGAATGATTTGTTTTTGAGTCTTTTGATTGTTTCGAAACAGAATCTGATTACGTTGAATCAGGTGTGTTATAACATGAAGTCCCAATATGCTGCTGACTATGGGCTGATAACGGCTACGGTTATGATTATGGTGATTCCGGTGATTGTCTGTTATGCCCTATTCCAGAAGCAGATTGTGAAGGGAATGACGGCTGGGTCGGTGAAGGGATAAGGAACAACAGTAAGCGGCAGGGCCAGCCGGGGAGCAAGGGACGGCAGTAAGCGGCAGTATGCTGAGGAATAAGGGACGGCAGTAAGCGGCAGGGCCGGCCAAGGGACAGGAAAGGAACTGTTTGGGAAAGGAGCGTGGAAAAATGCTTGCATATGATAAGAAGCTGGCGGATGAGGGTTTTTTTGTGACCAGGTATGAGGACCGGTTTTTCTGGGATACGCCGGAGAATCTGGCGGTATATCCCTATGGAACCAAGGATGGATGGAGGAAGTATGAGGGGAATCCGGTTCTGGGCGGGGAGTATGGCACTTGTTTTGACTTGTCTGTCTTAATGGAGGGTGATGTTTTTAAGATGTGGTTTTCCTGGAGGCCTCATGAGTGTATTGCCTACAGTGAGAGCCGGGATGGGATTTTATGGACGCCGCCGGTTGAGGTGCTGCGGCCTAATCCGGAATCGGAATGGGACGGGGATGAACTGAATCGTCCCAGTGTGATTTTGAGGGACGGGGTGTATGAGATGTGGTATTCAGGACAGATGAAGCCGTATACCAATGAGGGGCGTTCTTGTATCGGCTATGCACGGAGCCGGGACGGCATCCACTGGGAGCGGTCTGTGCATCCGGTGATGGTGCCGGACCAGTCCTGGGAAGGAAATTCTATCATGTGTCCTCATGTGATGTATGAGGAGGATAGCAAGACATACAAGATGTGGTACAGCGGCGGAGGGAATCATGAGCCGGATGCCATCGGCTACGCGGAAAGCGTGGACGGGAAGGTGTGGAAAAAGGCTGTAGAAAACCCGGTCATGGAGAAGGGCAGTGCGCCGTGGGAGAGAGAAAAGACGGCTGGGTGCCATGTTCTCAAGTGGAATGGTTATTATTACATGTTTTATATTGGCTTTATCCATGTGGATCGGGCGGCAATCGGGCTTGCCAGATCCAGGGATGGGATTACGGGGTGGGAGCGGTATCCCAGGAATCCGATTATTGCCCCGGATGCAGGGGGGTTTGATGAGAAGGCGGTGTATAAACCGTATGTGTTGAGAGTGGGAAATCGGTGGATGATGTGGTATAATGGTGCAAAGTACTTGCCTGAAGGGGATGACCTTGTGATTGAGCAGATAGGGGCAGCTTGTCTGGAGCGGGATGAGCTTTGGGATATGGAAGGGTAATATGAGTGGAAGGGGGCCGTTTTATGCAGAGGACGATAAAATCGGATATGGTTCGATGGAATCTTGTTTTGATTTTACTGGTTACGGTGTGCATAAGCGGCCTTCATCTGCATCAAATTTATCTTTATACGGTGCGGCAGAACCGGGAGGAGATTGTAACCATGTCGGAGCAGGCTGGAAACAGCCTGAATCATATGCTGAATCAGCTGGATGTCCTGCAGTATCAGGTGATTGAGAGCCTGACGCAGTGGCCGGAGTATGATAAGGGCAATTCTCAATGGACCAGGGAGAGTCTTGCTTTTTTGAAGAATACGGAGAAGCAGTTTCAGGCGTTTCGGCGGGCAGTGCCTTTTGTGGCGGATATTTACTGGCTGGATGATTATGGGAAGCTGTATACCACGGATTCTTCGGTGAGGAGGGAACTTCTTCGGGAGAATCAGTCTCTTTATGATATGGGGGAGGATGATTGTTTCGTTCTGCCTTTTTGCCCTTCTTATCAGATGGAGGGGAAGGAGATTGTGGTTTTTTCGTATCTGAAAAATATCTACCGCATGGACCGGAGCAGGGGAAGGCGGGGGATTCTTCAGATTGACATGAGGGCTTCGTATCTGGAGGAGCTTTTGAGGCCTATCAATGACAATCCTTATTGCCTGGCGTATCTTGGGACGGAGGACGGCGGGACTGTCTGGATTCCGGAGGAGTTATATGAGGAGGGCAGGAAGGAGGGGGAGCTGTTTGACCGGCTTTTGTCGGGGAAGGGGCTTTCAGGCTGCAGCCTTTGCTGTGTTCTGGACAATGGGTGGCGGCTTCATGTGGTTTACAGCAATGATTTTGTGTTTAAGAGTTTGATGGATAACCTTACGTCTCTTGTGCTTCT
>JAETTS010000852.1 GCA_021769025.1 Enterocloster bolteae | reverse complement strand
GAAAGTTGAGCCCTCGGCCACCCCCTCTTCCGGCCGGTTTGCGGCCATCAGGCGGATGTCTGACGCAGGTATTTACACGGGGGTGGTTATGACACCTGTACTTCCGTTTCTGGAAGACAATAAGGAGAATATTCTGGAAATGGTAAGGCGCACAAAGGATTCCGGGGCCAGATTTCTCTATGGAATTATGGGCGTTACCATAAGAGACGGACAGCGGGAATACTTTTATGAAGGCCTGGAAAAGAAGTTCCCTGGACTGGAACTGCCGGCGCTGTATGAGAAAACATATGGAAACCGTTATTATTGCCAGAGCCCCAGGGCTCATAAGCTTTGGACCGTGTTTGAGGAAGCCTGCATAAAAAACGGACTGCTGTACCGGATGGAGGATATTATCCATGACTATAAAAAAGAATATCAGTATACACAGCTTACCTTTGATTTCTGATACAGGAAAGGAAAAGGGATAGCTGTACAGCGGGTTCGCGCAGTAAATACGCAGTTTTGCCGCACAGTTGCAAAAACGGTACAAACCTTCCTGTGAGGGGGTCTGTACCGTTTGCGTTCTGTTAAGTCCCCGGGCAGAATACCACCACCTGTTCAGGGATTGCCTGGGCGGGAATGCTTCTGGTGGTGGCAGAGTAGGTGGCCAGAAGAAGATGTCCGCCGGGATCATTGGCGTAGGACTGGCCGTTGGGAAGAGTGACGGGGGTGTTCCAGGTTGGTGTTAACGTCAGGGTGCCGTCGGAATTTGTGAGCATTTCGTTGAAGACATCCAGAGCGGCAGTGGTGCCGTGGGGCGTATAGGCGGCAGCCACAGCCTGGTATCTGGGGGGATAGATTAACGGCATCGGTGCGTTGGTGCTGTAAAAGAAGGTGGCACGGTCGCCGATTCTAAATTGGTGGAGATTCAAAACATAGGCGTTGGCTGGAAGTGAGACCTGGATTTGCCCCTGGTCCTCACTCTGCACCGAGAATAAAACGGAGCAGCCGCCGGATGAAAAAGAGCTTCCGCTCTGGTAGTCGATGTTGGTAATAATACCGACAGTTGGGGTATAAAAAGCCATAGAAGCCTCCGAAAATAGGGTTATTGTATCATATACAGCCGGACAGGAATTGGAATCATGTCCGGTTGAATTGTAAAATAAGAATCTTCATAAAA
>JAETTS010000851.1 GCA_021769025.1 Enterocloster bolteae | reverse complement strand
TTCACAGCCTCCAGAAATTGTTTCACGATTCCTGAAGGCTTGGGAGAATGGAGCAGTCCAAAGGGAATACTGTGATCCCATTCCACCGGGATTACCTTCAAAAGCGGATGTACATTGGCCCACCCGGGTATGGAAAGCAAAATATCAGTACTGTTCTCACACCGGTTAAAGGCCACCATACTGTAAAAATCAAAGTCCACAATATGAATCTGACTGTGGTTCTGCCAGATATCGTCCCGAAGCTCGTCCACATAGTGGCTCCACTCCCGGCGCATGAGCATCAGGTTCTCTCCATACAGGTCTTCCAGCTTAAGCCTGTCCTTGGCGGCAAGCCTGTGGTGGACGGAGACCGCGCAGCAAAAGGGCTCGCGGGACAGTTCCAATCCCGCGCAGCGCCTCAGATCCAGCATAGTCTCGTCAAAGATCCCGCCTACCACATCAATGTTCTTTCCCAGGTTCCCCAAGATCTCCCTGGCGTTTTCCGGCGTATTCTCAAAGGGAATGATCTGAAATTTCATGTCCGGACAATGAGCCTGTATCTTTGGCCACAGCTGCATAAGAAGCTGGGCCGGCGTCATGGGGGAACTGCCGATCCGGATCACCTTCGCATCCTCCTGCATGGCATTTTGGGCCCTTGTAACAGAGTCCCGACAATACTGGATAATATATTTTGTATCCTGATATAAAGATTTTCCCGCTTTTGTCAAAATCAGACCTCGGTGAGTCCTCTCAAATAATTTAACGCCAAGAGACGCTTCCAGCAGGTTGATCTGTTTGATCACCGCGGTAGGGGTGATATAGGATTCCTCGGCAGCCCGGTTAAAACTGCCCGCATCCGCCACATGGATAAAGGTGTCCAGCTGTGGATTGTACATGAGGCAAGCACTCCTTCACTGTTTGATCGTTCAGCAGTATATGTCACTGTCTAAATTATAGGAAACTATGAAAAAAATATCAAGCCTCCTTTCCGTAAAAGGGACAAAAACAGTTTATCAGATACTTCTAACAAATGTCTAACAATTTGATAAACTATTTCTAAATTCCTGAAGTAATCTTCGAATCCGTTTATCCTTCAGAATTGCTGGATATGAATAGATCCGTATCTCGAAACTCATCCATCAAGATATCATACAGTCTCAGGGGACTCCCCTGCCTGGAA
>JAETTS010000850.1 GCA_021769025.1 Enterocloster bolteae | reverse complement strand
CATCTGGTCACTAATTTCGGAAAATTTATGGATCCTCTGGCAGACAAACTGTTAGTCTGCTCCGCAATGATCTGCCTGACGGCTATGGACCGCCTGGCGGCCTGGATCGTCATCATCATCATCAGCCGGGAGTTCATCATCAGCGGTTTCCGCCTGGTAGCGGCGGACAGCGGGGTAGTAATCGCAGCCAGCTACTGGGGAAAGTTCAAAACGACGGCCCAGATGATTATGATCTGTCTTTTAATCGCAGATCTGGGAGGGGTTTTCAGTATCCTGGAGACACTCTTCATATATCTGGCCCTGGCCCTTACGGTCATTTCACTCATTGATTATCTGGTAAAGAACAAAAGCGTTATAAGCGAAGGGAGTAAATAACCATGGTAGTAGAACTGATTTC
This sequence comes from Enterocloster bolteae, assembly GCA_021769025.1. Next base: position 763 of record JAETTS010000850.1, on the reverse strand, counting down.
TGTCGGTACGGAACTGCTTTTGGGAAATATTGTAAATACAAATGCAGCCTATCTTTCTGAAAAATGCGCACAGCTGGGCTTATCCCTGTATTATCAAACGGTAGTGGGGGATAACGAAGAACGTCTGGCGGAAACGCTGAAAACAGCGGTGGACCGTTCCGATGTGGTCATATTAAGCGGAGGGCTCGGGCCCACCAAAGATGACCTGACCAAGGAAGTGACAGCAAAAGTGATGGGCCGTGAGCTGGTGGAGGATGCCCGCAGCAAAGAGCGGATTCAGGCCTTCTTCAAAAACAGCCAGTTCAAAGTGATAACGGAGAATAACTGGAAACAGGCACTGGTGCCAAAGGACTCCATCGTTGTGGACAATGCCAACGGCACGGCGCCGGGTATCATCATAGAAGAGGGGGAAAAAGCGGTAATCCTCCTTCCTGGCCCTCCCAACGAACTGATCCCTATGTTTGAGCACGATATCTTCCCGTATCTGAGGAACAGGCAGCCGGAGGTCATCTATTCCCAGATGGTCAAAATCTGCGGTATGGGTGAGAGTATGGTGGAAACGAAAATCGTGGATCTGATCGATTCCCAGACGAATCCGACGGTGGCCCCTTACGCCAAGATCGGCGAAGTACATCTTCGTGTGACCGCCAAGGGAGAAACGGAAGAGGAAGCGAAGAAATTAACCAAACCGCTGGTAAAAGAATTAAAATCCAGATTCGAGGACTATATCTACACCACCGAAGAACAGGTGACTCTGGAAGAA
>JAETTS010000849.1 GCA_021769025.1 Enterocloster bolteae | reverse complement strand
CTGTAATAAGGTCAATGAATGGAGTCATGAAGGAGATTGCCAGGAGCCGCATGGGAAGTCATTATGACGAGGAGTTTGTGGACGGGCTTTTAGGAGAAATGGGGACTGTAACTGAGTCCATGTATATCTTGACAAACCAGATGAAGACCAACGGGGCGGCTGTGATCTTATATGACGGCGTGTTAAGGGACCTTGCTGAAAAGATGGGGAGCGACTTGATCATACTGCCGTCAAGCTGCAATGAGGTGATCACAAAACCTAATAAAGATAATATAAACGCTGCGGAATTAGAAACGATGGTAAGGAGCATCAATAGTTCGGAGGTTTTGCCGGAAGATGTTCTGTCAGGCAGCGTGTACTGGTACAGCAGAGGGATGGACAGTGTCCATGTAATGTCTGCAAATGGCCTGGAGTGCCGGGAACAGGAAACAGATTTGGGGATCCTGGACGGAACCCTGGTGCCGGGCTGTGCAGTTTAGAAGCAGAAACAGAACAGGGGAATGAATCCGGGGACTGCAGAAGCAATCCCCGGCTTTTTTAAAATACGAGGAGGTTTGGACTATGTACGATATGATACCGACCAAAGATATGAGCCATGAAGAATGGTTAAAGATGCGCAAGACCGGAATAGGCGGTTCTGATGCCGGAGCCATCTGCGGCCTGAATCCATATGCAAGCGCCATGAACGTTTTCCGTGACAAGGTTACAGAGGAAGTGGACCTGCAGGACAACGAGTCCATGAGACAGGGGAGGGACCTGGAGGATTACGTGGCGCAGAGGTTCTGCGAAGCGACAGGGCTGAGAGTGCGGCGTTCTAATATGATGTACCGGAGTGTAAAGAATCCCTTCATGATTGCGGACGTGGACCGTCTGGTGGTGGGACAGGATGCGGGACTGGAATGTAAGACCGCCAGCGCCTATAATGCGGATAAATGGAAGGACGGGGAGATACCGCCCCATTATCTGATCCAATGCTGCCATTACATGGCGGTGACCGGAAAGAAAGCCTGGTATCTTGCCGTAGTGATTTTGGGGAGGGAATTTAAGTATGTGAAGATCGACCGGGATGAAAAATTGATCCAGAACCTGACAGGGATTGAAGCGGAGTTCTGGAACCGTCATGTAATCCCGGGAGTCATGCCCGCCCCGGATGGTTCCAAAGCCT
>JAETTS010000848.1 GCA_021769025.1 Enterocloster bolteae | reverse complement strand
ACTCCGCCCAGAACTCCCTTTTGGTAATAGCCTACAAAGGTGGCTGTGTTGACTGCAATGATTCCCGGGGTGCATTGGCCAATGGCGTAGTAGTCCATGATTTCTTCCTCTGTGGCCCAGTGGTGCTTTTCGATGACTTCCCGCTGTATCATGGGCAGCATGGCGTAGCCTCCTCCAAAGGTGAACAGGCCCATTTTAAACCATGCGGTGTATAATTGCAGTAATACTTTCATGATGGTCTCCTCTTCATTTCTACTATTTTCAGCTTATTTTTGTTCTTTTAAGGCTTCAAGAAGCTCCAGGGCTGTCCGCTGGTATATGGGATGGCGCACATAGGGGGCTATCTGACAGAGGGGCTCCAGTACGAAATCCCGTTTGTGCATTTCTATATGCGGAATGTGAAGCTCTTCCTGGTCCAGAATCCAATCATCGTAAAGAAGGATGTCCAGATCCAGGGTCCTGGGTCCCCAGCGGATGATCCGCTCTCGCTTGGCTTCTTGTTCCAGCTGGTGAAGGCGGTTAAGAAGCTCACCGGGGGTGAGCAGGGTTCGGAGCTTTAAGGCTCCGTTGAGAAATTCGTCCTGATCTTTCACACCGTAAGGCTCTGTGAGCAGGTAATCGGACACGGCGAGGACGCGGCAGCCTCTGGTTTTGTTCAGCCCCTCTACTCCCAGATCCAAGTATGCTTTTTTGTCTCCCATATTGGATCCAAGAGCGATGTAGACTGTGTGCCATCCCCGCTCTATCTCCACGGAGACGGTTTCCAGGGGCAGGCCCACCGGCGCCCAGGGCTTTTTCAGCTCCAGGCGTATGCGTTCCAGTCTCTCTACCGTGAGCAGAAGCTCCTCTGCCAATTTCTCTGCTGCCGTCTCCAGCAGCTGATAGGTGTGCTCTTCCAGAAAACGGCGGATAAAATGGCTGACTTCTCCATAGTGAATGGACTTTGTTAAATCATCCGTCTGTCCGGCTTCCCTGGTGGAGGTATATAAAACGGCGGATATGAGAAATTTCTGTCCCAGAACATTTTCTTCGGGAAATACGCCGTGCTTGGCAAAAACCTCCAGGTTTTTGATGTGTATCTGATCCATGGCTTCCTCCTGTGCCGCAGGTATCTTTCGTTTCAGCAATGTGATTGTTTATTCCTGTGTTTCTGCGCCTGCTTCCAG